>CALGNA010000091.1 GCA_937958795.1 uncultured Bdellovibrionales bacterium
TTTTACATCTCGTTCTTTGGGTTTACATCCCATATAAAAAAGAACTTATAAAAACCACCAACTTACCTTCAAACTTGACCAACATATTTTAGTACAAGGCTTAACTTGTTCAATAAACATTTAAATCTCATGATTTTTATATGCAGTATGCATCTCTCCATAAACCTCAAAAATAACAACTCCTACCAGTCCCAATTCTTGGTTTGGAATATTGGTCAAGGCCAATGGGTCACATATATTAAACCTAGTCATTGTGTTCATTTCGATGTTGGAGGAGAATGGCTTCCACCTACAAAAAAACTCACATCTTTTTGTGGCGGCAAAACCAACATTATTGCCTTAAGTCACATCGACAAAGACCACATCCGGTTTTCATCAAAAGTAAAAACTCTCTTTTTAAATACCTGTTTTATGGAACAAGACTTTTCCGTACTCAATATTGGTCCGAAAAAACAAAGACAAATCAACAAGCTTAAACCACATTGCCAATCAAACATAAACGACTTGAATATGAGCTCCAAAAAAAAACTTAAGCAAAATTTACTCAAAACTCTTAATAAGCCCACCAGCGAATACTCACCAAAAAAAGCCAACTCATGGAACCAGGTTTTTCTTCACAATGGCTTCCTGTTCCCTGGTGACTCTACAAAAAAGTCGACCTCAAAATGGACCTCAAAAAACAAAGCTCTGATTAGCTCAAAGACGAACTGGGCAATGGCCATCCACCACGGAAGCCATACTAATATCTCACAAGCTTACTGGAAGCAGCTTAACCCTAACATGAGTCTCTTTGTGAGCAGCAGGAAGAACCGCTATGGCCATCCTCATAAAAAGTGGACGCAATCCGCCAAAAAGCATCACATCAATTACCTGAGAACTGAGGACTGGGGTCATATACAGGTTTTGTTATAATTATAGTAAGGTCCAGCCAGTAGGGTCAGAATGTCGCATACTCGCACCCCATCAATGTAATCATTACATATTGTTGAGATCTCTTAACTCTTATACAAACCATTCGTTCTATAAATTTAAGTTTATAACATTACCTAATAGGAGGTTTTTATGAATAAACGACTCATGACAAGTTTTAGTCTTGTAACACTTTTAGCAGGATTGGCATTTGGCCAAACTGAAACGAGCTACTACATTAATCTTTATAGCCAAAGCTGTGTAGACGTTGACCAAAACTTAGTAACTAGCTTTGGAGTTGAATTTAATCAAGATACTAATGCATATGAATTAAAGCTAGAAATTCCTTCTGAATACCAAGTAAGTGAGTATATTTCTGCCTCAACAAGCAACACCGATTGTTACCAAGACTTGAAGCCGTTAAAATCTATTCCTATTACCTATTTCGATACAAACTTTACGTGGCTCGCAGAACCTCTTAATACAGTTAATGGGATTTGTTACTCTGTGACTAACGAGTCTGGCCAGGCATTATCTGAAACCTGTACAACAGCTACAGCTTACAATACGCCAGCTCCTATCGCACAAGAAGCTGTTGTAACTTCTGAAGCTTTAGCCGTTACTGCAAACCCTGTTTATGTTGAACCTGCCCCGCAAGCCATAATCATAGAAGCCCAGGAACCCGTTACTTACACAACTGTTGGTGACCAGTATTATGTAGAATTAGCACAAGAGCTAGTTACTGAAATTGATTCTCCGGCTTATCCATTTCCTACAGTAGCTCCTACTGAACCCTTGGTAAAACCCTATCTATTATCTTCAAGTGACACGACTGTTCCCAATTCACCTGTAAGTAGCATCGTCTACGAATACAGCAATGGTGTTATTATTTATTCAGAATTTGATATAAATTCAGGCTTAATGGTTAAGTCTATTGTTAGCTATGATGGATACCTTGTCGAAACTGACTTTGACCAATACTAAATTTTTTAAGTATACTAATTTAGATTAATTTATTTATTTGATCTATCTATAATCTTAAGAAAAGGATCGCACGGGCGGTCCTTTTCATTTTCAAGTAAGTCATCAAATATTATAATGGGCCAATAATCATCACTGTGTTGATTTTTCTTCATTTTACTAAAATACAAAGACTGATACCTACAGTCTGACAGCATATTTCCAATAAAGTATATTTGTCTTGCCCAATCTCCTTTTTGGATTTCGAATTCAACAATATCGTTTTCTTCTATAAATTTTTTTAATGAATAGTACTTGTTTATATCATCAAGTTCCATAACTCCAGCAAATGAACACATTGCAATTAGAAAAGTAATTATAAAAATTTCCAAAGTTTTAGATGAAAAATTAAATAAAAATTTTGATAAAAAATCGGTACACATATGAATACAACTCCCTACCTACTTTGAACTCTTTCATAGCAAAAAAGCACCCTTAGTAAATAGAAATTATCTGATCGTTTATAAAAATATACTTTTTACAAAAATAGACCGCCCTAAAGGCGGTATCTACTACTGAATAAGGCTCTCAAGAGTCTTAAATTCATGGCCCAAATCCCTAGCAACAGGCTCATAGGTCACATAACCCTTATAACTGTTTACACCCTTAGCCAACAAAGGGTCTGCTACTACAGCTTTTTCTACACCCATGGCTGCAATTTTAGAAGCATGCCTAAAGGTCGCATTTGTTAAAGCATAAGTCGATGTTCTAGCTACAACTCCAGGCATATTCGCAACGCAATAATGTACAACACCATTGATATTAAATGTCGGGTCTTCATGACTTGTTGGCTTACAAGTTTCTATACACCCACCTTGATCTACAGCAACGTCTACAACCACGCTTCCTGGGCTCATGGTTTCCACCATTGATCGTGTTACAAGCTTTGGAGCCTTTGATCCAGCTATTAAAACCGCCCCTATTAGAAGGTCCGTCTGAGGTACAAGCTTTTCAATATTCAAACGGTTTGAATGAAGAGTCTTAACTCTTCCATTAAAAATGTGATCCAAATACTCAAGTCTTCCTGAGTTTACATCTAAGATCGTTACATCAGCACCTAAACCAACTGCCATTTGAGCAGCATTTGTTCCAACAACGCCACCACCAATAATAGTGACTTGTCCTCTTTCAACTCCTGCAACTCCACCTAACAAAATACCTTTACCACCCTTATCTTTTTGCAAATAAAAAGCACCTACCTGCGTTGCCATTCTGCCAGCAACTGCACTCATGGGTGTTAACAGGGGTAACCCACCCTGTTTGTCTTCAATGGTTTCATAAGCAATAGCCTTAACCTGTCTCTCGCAAAGGACTTTTGTAAGCTCAGGTTCAGCTGCTAGATGCAGATATGTATATAAAATTTGATTTTCTTTTAAAAGTGAATATTCAGCTGGAAGAGGTTCTTTTACTTTTATAATCATGTCTGCTGTTTCATAGATTTCTTGGGCAGAATCTAACATTGTTGCACCTGCATTTTTATAACAATCATCTGTTATAAAACTACCTAAACCTGCACCACTTTGGACAAAAACTTCATGTCCCTCTAAAACAAGTTGCTGAACTCCAGCATCTGTTAATCCAACACGATTTTCATTGTTCTTAATTTCTGACGGAACACCTATTTTCATGATTTTAGCCCCTTAATTTTTACCTCTGTTTTTAGCCTTTTGATCTAAATAAAAAGGCCCCTCAATCAATGTCTAAAATCTAGTTTTGGGTCAACATTTATTTGGTAAAGACAAGAAAGCTTAACACTAAACTGTAAAGCCCATTAGGACTCGTTTTCTGACAGTAGCTTTTTAATGAGTTTGTTCATCAGATCATGACCCGCCTTATATAAAATCAGATGACCCTGAATAGGACGGCCAAGAGTCATAAGATCTCCCAGTGCATCTAAAATCTTATGTCTTACAAACTCATCTTTATAGCGCAAACCACCTGGGTTCAAAACTGCCTCTTTATCCAAAACAATGGCATTATCAAGACTCCCACCCTTTGCAAGCCCCTGACTCTTTAACCATTCGACTTCATGTAAAAATCCAAATGTCCGAGCTCGAGCAATTTCGGCCTCAAAGCTATCCTCGGTCCATTCAAAATCAAAATACTGTTCCCCAATTGCTGGGTGGGTGAAGTCTATCGTACATGAAATTCTTAGACCGTCATAAGGCAATAAAATAGCTTGCTTACCTTCTTCTGTAAAAGCTATAGGTTTCTCAATTTTCCAAAAATTTTTAGGTGCTGACAATTCAGTTAGCCCTGCCTGTTTTAAAACTTGCATAAACTCAATAGAGGACCCATCCATAATTGGAATTTCTGGACCGTCTACTTTAATATTTAAACTATCTATTCCCATCCCGTGGACTGCTGCTAAACAATGCTCAACCGTTGAAACATGAAAACCCTCACTCCCAACTGTTGTTGCCATCTGAGTTGCTTGAACCTTGTGTACATCCAAACTTAAGGAAGGCATCTTTTCTATATCAGTCCGAAAAATTCGAATCCCCTGATCCTGAACTCCAGGCTCTAAAATCATCTGAACTTGCTCACCACTATGAAGCCCAACACCAGATAGAGTTACCTTTTTTTGAATCGTTTTTTGTTTTATCATGCAACAAGCCTCTTATATAATTACATTGCTGAAAAATTGAGGTTATAAAACTACAATTCAGGCTTAGGTTCAAACACCGGACCTGGCCTCAGTGGAGCTTCAACCCCTAAATGCTCAAAGGCCATTGTCGTCAACCTTCGACCCCGTGATGTTTTTTCAATAAAACCCTCTTGAATCAAATAAGGCTCATACACCTCTTCTAAAGTATGTCTTTCTTCATTTAAACTTGCAGCTAAAGTATCTATACCAACTGGTCCTCCGTTAAATCGCTCCAAAATCAGGCTTAAGTAACGTCTGTCCATTTTTTCTAAACCTAAACCATCAACATCAAGTTGATTTAAAGCAGACTTAGAAACATCCAAACTAATAACGCCATCGCCTTGAACTTCTGCAAAATCTCGAACTCTTCTTAGGAGTCGATTTGCCACCCTCGGGGTCCCCCTGCTTCTACTCGCAATTTCAAAAGCACCCTTTTCTTCAATTTGCACACTCAACAACCGAGTCGACCTCATCAAAACTTGGCACAAAGCATCTTTTGAATAAAACTGCAGTCTTTCATGAATACCAAATCGATCCCTAAAAGGAGCCTTTAACAAACCAGCTCTAGTAGTAGCTCCAATTAATGTAAATGGAACAAGAGGGAATCTCATAGACTGAGCGCCAAGCCCCTCTCCTGTTACAACATCTAAAGAAAAATCTTCCATTGCCGTATAAAGATACTCTTCAACATCAACTGGTAGCCTATGAATCTCATCAATAAAAAAAACAGAATTTGGAGTTAAACCTGTTAACAGCGCAGCAAGGTCTCCCTTTCGCTGCAGGGCTGGGCCTGAGGTTTGAAAAAATGGTGTTTGCATTTCTATGGCAATCAATTGAGCCAAAGTTGTTTTACCTAAACCAGGTGGCCCACTTAATAGAACATGATCTAAGGGCTCTTTTCTCTGCTGTGCTGCTTGTAAAAAAACTTTCAGTTTGTTTTTAACCTCTTCTTGCCCTGGAAATTCATCAAAACTTTTTGGCCGCAAAGATCGGTCAAAATGATGCTCTGACTCTAAACCCTTAGCCTGCGTCATTTGAATAGACATTTATAACACCGCCTCTTGTTGCGAGCGACTTCTTAAAGTTCTCAAATTGGTCAAACAAAACCTCAGCTGCTCTTCAAAACTTAATGACTTATCTGAAGCCTCTATTACTGAACGAATTTCATCAGACCTAAAACCCATATTCAACAAAGCCTGATGCACTTTAGAATGAATCATAGAATGCGTTTCAGATAAATTATCTCCTAGTGGGGTCCCACTTAAACCTGGAGTAAAACCACCCATGCCCTCAGTTAAAGCCTTCATCTTGCCTTTTAAAGATAAAATAATTTGCTCGGCTGTCTTTTTTCCAACTTTAGGTAAGGCTGTTAAGGATTTCCAATCTCCGGTATCCACCCAAGACAAGACTTCTTCAATTTTAGCCACAGAAAGACTAGCCATTGCTACCTTAGGACCAATCCCATTGACTTTAATAAGTTCTAAAAAAAAGTTTTTTTCTTGTTTGTTTTCAAAACCAAATAATGAAATTTCAGTCTCTCTCACGTGTGTATAGATAAATACAGAAATAGAGTCTTGTGGAGCATAGGTCTGTAAGATTCTAGAGTGGGTTTTTACTTCGTAACCCAATCCGTTTACTTCAACTATTAAACTCTCTTTATCAACCTCTAGAACTTTGCCATTTAAAAAACCGATCACATCAGACCTTCTTTTTTTATTTGTTTTTGCATTTTCATTTTCGAATCAAGCTTATTGGACTGCATACAATGGAAGTAAGCTAAACTTAACGCATCCGTATCATCAAAATAAATTGAATCTGTCGAGACATTAAAGAGCTTCATTAAAATACTCCTAACAGACTCTTTAGTCGCTTGCCCATGACCCGCTACACCTTTTTTCACAGCCTGCGGTGCATATTCAAATACAGGTATCTTATGACGAGCACTGATAGACTGAATAACTCCTCGTACATGTCCCAATTTAAATGCACTATCTACATTTTTTCCTAAAAATATTCTCTCTAAAGATACACAGTCAGGTTTTATTTGCTTTATTAAGGATTCGAAGTCCTCTGAAAGTAGACCTAGTCTTGTTACAAAGTCTAATTTAGGATTTAATTTTATCAGACCCATAGTTACGTACTTTAATTCAAAGGAACTTTTTTGCTCTATAACACCAAAACCTGTGAACCTAGAACCCGGGTCAATACCTAAACAAACTGAACCTGAAAATAAATCATCACTCATGACTTTGATTTTGTCTCGAAACAGTGGAAAATGATACCTGTTATGCCTGAAATTAGCCAAGAATTTATTAAACAATACGAAGAGCTCTTAACCAAAGACCCTAAAAGTAGGGCATTTGCACCTTTGTCAGAAGCCTATCTGCAAATGGACCTCTTTGAAGAGGCCTTAGATACTTGCCTTGAGGGGGTTCAAAAAAACCCTCACTTTGCGGGTGGTCGCGTTACATTGGCTAAAATTTGGCTTCATTTTGAAAAACTTGAGCCTGCGTTAGAAGAACTCAACCAAGCCTTAAGTCTATCTCATGAAAATCTCTTAGCCCACAAACTTTTGGCTGAAACCTACATTAAACTTAAAAAACCCAAAGAAGCTCTTACTGCCTATAAAAACCTCCTGCTTCTAAATCCAAAAGACGCAAAAACTGCAGCACTTATACAAAAACTTGAGAGCCTAACCGCACCTGAATTCGAAAAGGAAGCCTTTGATTGGTCCATACTGTCAGAAGCTGATGAAACAAAGCGACCCTCTAGCTTTAAACCCAACCTCACACGAACACTTTCCTTATTTGATGCTTTACTGGCTCGGCAGTCCTGGGAAAGCGCACGTGATATTTTAAGCAAAGCCTTTCTAAAATTTGGATCCATTCCAGAGCTTAATCGTCGGCAAAATTTTCTAAACTCAAGGACAGCCCCCCTCACTGCAACCAAACCAATCCCCAAACAAGGACTTGAAAAACTAGAGAGTGATAATGTAGTGGAAAAAAAACTACAACTCCTCCGCCAATGCCTTGCAAACATTGAAGAAAAAGCACTAAATTAAAGAAAAAACAGCGACCTATAGAACTTGATTTGGAGAATACTATGATTGGAACTTCTGATTTTAATAGAGGTGCAAAAATAATTATTGATGGCGAACCTTATTCCATTACAGAGTTTCAACATGTAAAGCCAGGAAAAGGAAATCAGTTCACTCGCACCAAGCTCAAAAACCTTATTTCGGGATCCAACCTGGATCGCACTATTAAGTCTGGTGAAAAGTTTGAAGTTCCTGATGTGGAATACAAAGATATGAGTTTCTTATATGAAGATGGAGATGGTTTTCACTTTATGGACCAATCTTCTTTTGAACAAATCACTTTAAACAACGACCTTGTTGGCGACTCAAAAAACTACCTGATTGAAGAAATGATATGCAATATCGTCTTCTTCAATGAACGAGCCATTGGTATTGATTTACCTAATACCGTCGTCTTAAAGGTCGAAAAAACAGATCCAAACTTCAAGGGCAATACAGTTACGAATACAACCAAGCCAGCTACACTTGAGACAGGAGCAGTTGTTCAGGTTCCTATGCATATTAACGAAGGCGATCGCCTTAAAATCGATACAAAAGATGGCAATTACATGGAAAGAGTGAATAGCTAAAAACTAGACTTTTACAAATCCTTTATTTGTCTCATTTTGGGATTTTTACAACCACAGACACCGATATTTAAGCTATAGGTACAACTCCTAAAAGAAGGCTAAATATTTGGAATCATTGATCGAAACACTTTTAAAATCTCCGACTCTAAGTTGGCATGATTCAATCAAAAAGTACTTCAAAAAATCGACTCCAAGTTCTGCAGACTTAGATATTATTTGTGATTGTCTTATTGAAAACAACAACTACCTCACTTTATATAAAATTGCACAATCATCAGTTGTTGAAGACTGGGAACTATCAATTGAATTACAATACCTACTGAGCTCACTGTATTTTCCTGATGAACTAAAAAATGAAATGGAAATTGTGAAAAGTAAAATACCTCTTAAAACAAAAGTCTACTTCTGGGCACATCATTTAAAATCAAACTCACGAGTACAACGGGAGTTTAAAACACAACAAGAAAAAATCTATGAACATATAGATGTACGAATTAAAAAAGCGATTGCTTCCAAAAATAAAGGAAGAATCCAAGAACTTATTAATGACCACCCTACACACCCAGTTATAAAAAGGCTCAAAAAACAAAGGCCAAAGAATCAATCATCAGAAACCTTACCTTTACTAACAAAATATCAAACACACACGGAGCCCATGACGGCTGTTCCAAACCAGGAAGAGCAAAATCTACTTAAACTCTGGCACTCGGAATTAAATCCTAAGAAAAACAAAAAAAATGAATCTACAAGTACCTCTCAACAAAGCTTGAACCAGAAAAATACCAATCAAAATAATACCAACTGTGCCATGTTATTCCTATTTATGGAAAAAGGTCAGTTTGCTAGCACATACCTAGATTCAGAAGTCGAAAATGAACTCTTCTTAAAAATAGAAGCCCTTATTCAAAGCAAACAATTTTTACTTGCAATGGGAGAAGTTAAGAAAATTAAAAAAGAGACCCACCTAAGCCTTTTTCATAAAAATTATTACAAAGCACTGATTTTTATTGGACTGAAACAATATAACCTGGCAAAACAAATTTTATCAGAAATATTAAAATACAGAATGTTTCGAAAATCACATATACTGTTGGAGCTATTGCAGAAATCATGAGAAAAATATTAAAACATTTTTTTCTTTTAACTGCTAGCATTGGAATTTTATATCTCTTCTTCTTTCAAAGCATCAAGCCCTACCTCATTAAAAAAACTGAACAAATAATACTAAGTAAATTTTCAGATCAAGGCTTAGACTTTGAATATAAAAAAATAGACGTTCAAGCCTTCCCGATAAAATTTAACCTTAGCAACTTATCCATCTTCAATAATGATTTCAAAATTGAATCTAACTCAATATCTTTAAACGGAACTCTCTTAAGCCTCATTAACAAAAAAGGATTCCATCTAAATGGAAAAGACATTAAAATTTACATACATACAAAAGGTTCAAAATCAGAATCCAACTCCATAAATTTATATAACTTAGTACAAAAAATTGAAAAAAACCTAAACTCTCAGCCTTTCTCAAAAATAAAACTAGAGAACATTCATCTTTATGCACAAGATAAAAGTGAAATATTTTTTAGTCATTTATATCTTAATTCAACAAAAAAAGAAAAAGAACTCGTATATAAAAAATCAGAAATTACCATAGATAATAAAAAATTCTTCGTGGATAACGGTAAACTTAGCTTGCGTAACAGCACACTCTCTACTCAAGGAGAACTCTCTACCAACGATCAAACTCTAAACTACGAGATGGATACAATTATTGTTCAAAAAAATTCTTTTGATCTAAAATTCAAAACACTAAGCTATTTTGAAGACCTAAATTTTAAACTTTCTGGAAAATACTCTGAACTCAACAAGTTGAGCGATAAAATTCATAAGAATTTTTCTGAATACTCTGGCACTCTAAAACTAGAAGGCACACTATTCCCAAAGTCTGAAAAAAACAAAAAACAAATGCCGCTTGTTTTAATGCCGAGTTCAATTCTAATTCATTCTAAAACATTTCAAATCTTAAACTCTATCCATTCTAACCCAACTCAACTTATTATATCGAGTCGTTTAAAAAAACTAAACTCACCCTCTATTAAAACCCAAACCTTCCTTGAACTAGACTCATCAAAGATAATAAACCTAGAAGAATCCTCAATTCAAATCCCCCCTTTTAACTATAGCTTTGAACAAAATATTGATCCTCTGAAAATCAAGATAACTTCTCAGCTAGGCACTTCTGGGAACTGCCTGAATTTATATCATTTGAAATGCTCTGGAACCCTTAACGTCTCTAATAGCAAAATTGAAACCTCTGATGACACCACTTTTCTTAAAGATCAATCCATAGCATGGAAAGCCGAATATTCTGAATTTCTAAAAATTAAATTAAACAATATTATGCATGAATGGCATAGTTCTATTGAATCTAAAAATTTAATAGATTTTCAAATTGAAAATAAAATGAATCAGATAAAATCTAAGGATTTTATCTTAAGCTCTAATCTTGATATTTTATCTCAAGGAACCCTTAACTCAAATTCAAGTTTTAGACTCAAAAACCAAAAAGTTGTTCATACCTCAGGCAATCTCTTTGTATTAAATGGAAAACTACTAAACGAAGTCTCTAATTTTGGGACTTATTGGAAAACTTCGAAAAACCAGTCTGGTGATATTCTATTTGATAAAATCTCTGTCTCGTCAGAGTCTTCAAAAGTTCATGCTAAGGGAGTTTTTAATCTAAATGAAAATAGACTCACTGTCGATGCTCATGACTTTAATACTCAGCTTCCTGAAGATCTTTTTAGACTTGGAATACTTCCTAGAAATATCAAAAAAATTGCTCAAATTGCTAAAGGCCGCTTTAAAGCTAAAATCAAAACATCTCCATTTACCTTAGAAAATATTAATTTTGATGCTGATATTATTCCGCAAAAAAACTACCTATCCTGGGAAAAAATTAAAACACGTGGCTCAATGTCTAATAATAAGTTTTTTTTAGAAGAACTACATGTTAGCCATGAAGGAAAAGAACTTTTAACTGGTTCAGGGCAATATCAAAACATTCATAACTTTGAATTTAAAACAAAATTAACACAGTTCCCAATAAACTCATTACCGTTCAAATTCCTTTCAAGTCTTCCTTCTCGTTTTGTTTGGTCTGGCTCATCTATATTGCAGTCACAGAACAACAAGCTAGAAGCACATGCTAACTTGATTTCTCCTTCTTTTACATCAAATGGCATCGCCTATGGAAACTCAAAAGTCCAATGCCAGAACTTAATGAACTCTAGCTGTGTGTTTCAACTTTTTGAACAATCTGTCTGGGGATCAGCAAGGCTCAAGGATAAAAACAGCTTCGAAACAATAGATATTTCTTTTAAAGACTTTAACCCATTTGGCCTTTTTAGGATCTTTAAAAAACCTATCCAAAATCACAATCTGAATGCAAAGCTCAGTGGTAATTATAACTCTTCTTTTGATTTTTTAAAAATGAACAAACTAGACTTTGGCTTTCATAATCAAACTTGGGGTTTAACAGAAAGTTTTGAAATTAAAAACAACTCACAAACATCATTTGAGATCAAAAAAAATGATTCTAAAAAATCTATCCTTGTAGACTATAGGCCCAATTCACTTACTCAAGAATTTTTTATTACAGGAACAGCAGATCTAGATTGGCTACAAGCTATTCCCTTAGATTGGGACTACTTCCATGGTGATTTAAATCTAAACCTTCAGGTGTCTGTAGGAAAAGAAAATTGGTCATGGAGAGGCTCTGGCCTAGCTGAGAACTTAAATTTAAAAATCAATGAAGTTCCACTCCTATTTGACGAATTTAGTGCACCACTTGTTTTTAAAGACAAATCCCTTTTAATTAAGTCAGCAAAAGGGCTCATCAATAAAGCAGAGACTCATATAAACGAATCAAAGCTAGTCTTCACACCACTTT
>CALGNA010000092.1 GCA_937958795.1 uncultured Bdellovibrionales bacterium
ATGAACTTTCCTCTGGATGGGGCATGCAACGACATTGAAGGGATGCAAGCAACTGACCTGTCTTGTCCATTAGCCGTAGGTGTTTACTGTGCTTCTGTTCAAGACCAAAAATGGGGCTGGAAAATCCACCATTGGCTCTTTGAAGATAATGAAACTGTGGGTAAACTTAGATCTAAAGATCAGGCCTTTAAAAGCTTTGAAGAGTGGGCTCAAGAACTAAAAGGCTTTAATCAAAAAGACTTTATGAGTTGTCTTAAAGACGAAAAGGCCTATAATATTATAAGAGGGCAAGCAGCTCTTGGAGAAAAAGCTGGTGTTCAAGGTACTCCTGCCATTTATATCAATGGCAAACTTTTTGTAGGAGCCCAACACCTTCCCTATCTTGAAGCTGCTTACAAACAAATTTTATCTACACAAGGTAAATAAATACCTAATCTTATAAAGTGGTGATTATTATGACAAAAAAAACTTCAAACATGTCTGGCATCGCCACTGATCTAAACATTACTGAAAAACCTGTGACACCAACGAGAAACCTAACCAAGGGTTTTACGTCTCATTCAAGTCAGCTTTTGGAAAACCAAAATATTGACCTTATCCAAAGGCTAAAAGACACAAAGACTCAAAGCCAAGTCTTTAAAGAAAAAATTCATAAACTGGAAATAAATACACAAGGCTTAGAAAATAAAAAAGTAGAACTTGAAGACTATCTAACTCTTACTAAATCTAAACTAAGCCTTCATAGCGAACAGAATCAGCAACTTAAGAATAAACTCAAAGAAGCCTCTACTCAGTTTCAAAAACTTAAAAACCATCTATCTGAAAATGTTCACAAATGGAAATCTGAAAAACAAAGCCTACAACTCCAAGTACAAGAACTTCAATCAGAAAGAGATGACCTTTCTTTTGCAAAAAGCCACTTTGAAACTGAAATCTTACCTCAACTTCAAGAAATCAAATCAGAAAGAAATCAACTTTTAGTTGAAAAAAGAGATCTCTTGCAAGAACAAGAGCACTTAAACCAAAACATACAAGCCTTACAACTTAGCTTCTCTGAGTTTGAAAAAACACACAAAGAAGCTCAAAAAACCTGGCATCATTCTCTTCAAGAACAGATGTCTATGCACCAAGAAGAGAAGAACTTACTAAGCAAAGACTTAAATCTTCTTAAAGAGCAAGCTCATCAATTTAGCCAATCTCAAAAAACACTTGAATCACAAGCTGCACACCTAGAGCAGCTAACTAAAGACTCTCAAAACCTTCAACTTAAACTTCAGGAACTGGAAGCACAAAAAGCTCAAGCCTTACATGAACTTGAAAGCCAGTCTGGACAATTTATAAAAAGAAAACAAGAAGTTGAAGACTTACACAAGAGCTTACAAAGAACCTCGCAAGAGCTGGCCGAATTCAAAAACCAGAGCAAGAGCCAAACTCAACTCATTAACAGTAGTGATATAAGTTTAAAACAGTTCAAATCAGAAAATGAAATCCTAAAGGCACAAATCTTAAGTGAAAAAAAGAAATCAGCTGATTTTGAATATCGCTTATCTCAACAAACTGAAAACAAAACACGTAACAACGAAACCAGCGAATCTCATTCAATTCATGCAGAAAAACTGACTCATGTTATTTCTGACATGAAACATGCTTTTTCTGGAGAGCTCTCAAATCTTTTAAACTGGTCTCAAGACAAAAAGATTGAAGACGTACAACGAAGTCTTATGACATTAATAGATCAACTTAAAAATTCTTAAGACTTTATAAGATCAGGCACAGAATCTGGAGTTACTGAGGCCACCTCTTCGGGCTCAGCATTTTCTACCTTAAGTGGATCAGAAAGGATTTTATCTCGACCGCCAAAAGCAACCCCCTGAGCCTCTCTTGCTCTTTGTGTTTCTAAGACTTTATCTTGAAACTCGAAAAACCTAATGGCAACATGCTTATCCGGAAACAATCTAAGAGGCCCCTTAATTTTGACTTGAAAAACTTTTTGAAACTCTGAAGAAAAGTTTAAAGCACCAACACCCCATGGGTTCTTTAGTGTAAGTTCCGTAATAACATCAGTAAACTCATTAACTCCAGTCGAGCCCACAAACTGTAATTTTGCACCATCTAGTATAAGTTTATTCTGACTAAAATGCCTCATTGCTTTTTGTCTAAAACTATCAATTTCTAAGAACTGAACCAGTCCAATGAGCTCAACATGTAAAATATCTCCAAACCAAGAAAGTTTTGCCTGCATATAAAAGCCCCCTAACTTATATAAGTATGCTGTAAGATTTGGGATACAGGCAGTCCTGATCTAAGTTCTACCAGATGAAAGGCTTTTTAAAAAATCAAAAACTGGACTTAAAAACTGGACATAAAACCTTAACAGGCTTAACTTTTAAAGCTTACAACAAGACCCCATGGAGCATTTGCCTTGTTTTTAAAAGTTTGGCTTCTTATTTTACCTCTTTTTTCATTCCTTCCGAATGTATCTCAAGGCTTTGAAGTCATAGGGGACTTAAAATATTCAGCAGACCAGATTCATGCAAGCCTCATACTTTCAACTCTTACTCTTACAGGGCATGTTGAAATTTTCTATAAAGACTTTGAGCTCAAAAGTGACTCCGCTGTTTTAAACGATAAAGACAAAACCATAAAAGCCAAAGGGAATATTGTTTTTAAAACCATTGATGGAACTTTATTTGCTGATGAAGCACTCTATCACTACGAGACTCGCACTGGAACGTTTCAGAACGCAAAACTTATATCTGATCAAGTCTATTTTGAATCTGACATTATGAAGCAAACTGGCCCAGATAGCTTTGAGGCTGATAATGCCTTTTACACGACCTGCTCTACTTGTCCCCCATCCTGGTCTATTAAAGCAAAAAAACTTAAAACAAACTTAAAAGAATCAATAGAGGTTAGCTGGCCTTCCTTTAGAATACTCAATGTTCCTATCTTTATCTTTCCAAAATTTATTTTTCCACTCAACACAAGACGCAAAACAGGCTTTCTCCCCCCTGAAGTTGGCTTTCACAGTGAAAGACTTGGTTTTTATTTTGCCCAGCCTTTTTTTTGGAACATGGGAAGAAGCTATGATTCAACCTCTAAACTTTATTATTATTTAAATTCAGGACCAAAAGTACACCTCAATGTCAGGAAAGTTTTTAACTTCAATAGCCAGGCCGAATTTAATGG
Organism: uncultured Bdellovibrionales bacterium; assembly: GCA_937958795.1. GTDB lineage: Bacteria > Bdellovibrionota > Bdellovibrionia > Bdellovibrionales > UBA1609 > CALGNA01. The sequence continues at coordinate 3,190 of CALGNA010000092.1, forward strand.
AGCCTATTTTTATGATACGAAGTACGAAGATCATATAGGTATCATCCAGCCCACTCATAGGTGGTTTGGACATTACATACACTCCCTGGACCTACCCTTTGGCCTTATACAAAAAACAGATTTAAAACTTGTAAATGAAACTTATTACCTTAGTGACTTCCCAGAAGAAATTCCAGGACATCAAGACCCAGCTATATCTAATAAAGTTTCTATAACCAAACACTTTAATACTCACGCAGCATGGATAGATACAACTTATAATACAAACCTCATTAAAGATGATCCTCAGTCCTCTAATGAAGACTCGGTTCATAAACTCCCAGAGTTTCGATGGGTCTCTGGCGAAAAACAACTTTTAAAAAAATTAAGTTTTAATTGGGACAATGCTTGGGCTTCCTTTTATAGAAAAAACGGAAGCTTTGATCATATTCAATTAAATCCGGGAGGCTATTTACCTAAAGTCCCTTCTATTGGTGCAAATACTCAAACCTTTGATAAAACTCTTGATCTTATACGAACAGGACAAAGACTGCATAATCAATTTAGGGTGACACACCCATACAGCCTGGGAGATTACGCTTTTTTAAAAACCAGTTTATTAGGACAAAACTCAATTTACTTCTTCGATTCAAACTTAGAACAAGTTCAAATAATGGATACCGCTAATAGAAACTATCTCGAAGGTCAGATTGAGCTTAAAACGCAAATTTCAAAAGTTTATTCTGATATTTGGAAACATAAAATTGAGCCTGTTTTTTTATATCAGTATGGATCAATTCTTAATCAAACAAATCATGTTTTCTTCCAAGGAATAGAAAATTTTCCTTACCATAGAAGGTTTGAACCTATATCTGATGTTGACTATTTTCAGTTTAGGCACGGTATTCAATTTGATGAAAAAGACAGACTTTTTAATGCAAATATATTACATTTAAAATTAAACCAGTATTGGATTAAGAAAAATAAAACTCCAGAAGGACAAGTCCATTACTCCCGCCCCATTAGACTCTGGCTTTACCAAGCCTTTGACTTCAGTCACCAAGACTCATCAAATCCAGATCCATGGTCAAACTTTGAAGCTGGACTCAACTGGAAAACAGGTAAGATCGAATCCTCCGCTCACATGTCTTATTTTTATAAAGCAAAAGCTTTTGATGCCTCATTTTTCACAAAATTTATTTATAAACCTGGAACCTATTTACATGTTGGTTATGTCACAACATCTCTTATTAATAGAAACTATCAAGTTCAAAGTGAAACCAAAACCCTAGGCTTTGGCGCTGCATGGAAAATACCTTATATGCATTTCTCAGGATACTCTAATTATTCATTAACAGAAAAAACCTGGTTAGATTGGTCTTTAGAAAACTTCATTCAACCTCCAGGCAAGTGCTGGGAGTTTGGTATCCGTCTTTTCCAAAGACTTGATATTATCAACCCTGGTTTTCCTTCAGCTTCTGCAAGTTTTAGAATTGATTTTGGACCTAAAAACCCAAGACTGTTATCTCATATAAAATAACCTTGAATACATCAGACTACTCTAAATTAATAATTCTATCTCTTGGATCAAGCCTGTTTCATCTACAGCAAAAAACTTAAACTCAACATCCTGATCTGTCTTGTTTTGAATTGCTATCAAAGTTTTTTCATATTTCATCTTTTGTGTCTCTGTAAATACAATCTCTGAAGTTGATAAGTAGGACTTAACTTCAATCAATACAATTAAATCTTTAAACACAAGAAGACCATCAACCTCTTGATTGAAAATCTTGGCTCTATGATAAAGACCCATGAATTTTTCGCTGATACTACTACTATTTAATAGTTTTTCAAAAACAAGAATCTCTGATAAAATTCCTCGTCTTTGCTTGGAAGCAATGCTTTTTGTTTTTAACAGAGATTCTTTTTCTTTCACAATATCCAAAAGTGACTTATAAGAACTGAAGGATTTCGCTTTACACAAATTCAAATTCAGCACTTATCATCCTTGTTAAATTTGACTTACAAAATATTTATTACATTTTTTATAAAATTCAAAAATATATTACTTAAAAAGTAATTAACTAAATGAACTGTATATTTATGATTAAAAATACCTAAACAAGTCTTGACTCAAATTCCAATATTTTGCAATAAAAAGGCAACTATTCACATAAAGGAATAAATTGTGAAATATATTATCGTAATATTTTTATCAACTTTTATACATTATGCAAGTGCACAAATTGCTGACATGATACACATCAGACCTGATTCAACGATTACTATTGGCACTCAAGCAAATCTAAATGGAACAGTTGAAATATTAATTGAAATGCCCACTCTTGATCCAACTGAGGCGCAGGAAATCAGAAGAGAGTATGCAGTACGGATTGGATCATTTCATGAAGCAAACCCAAATAGACATATCGTAAAATACCATACCGCTGTATTAGACACTGAAGGTCGCCTTTTGGCGAGCATCATTCTCCAAAACGACTCATATAGTTTTGAAGCTACTTTTGAAGAAGTAAAATTAAGTACAGACAAGAAAAGACAGGTTCAAACTATTCCCATAAGCGCAGATATAGTCGGGGAAACATTTCATAATTCCGAAGGAGAACTAGTCAATAGTAATAAAATTGACGGCGTTCGAGTCTTTTTTGTAGATGATCCAAGCGCTGATAAGAATGAACGCACCGTCTTTTCAAAAGACATTATTTTTGAAAATGTCAGACAAAATCCTGAGCCAAAATTACTTTTAGGAAATCCTGATAATGCAAGCTGGCTTAACCTTACTCACAGTTTATATAAAGTTGGAGATGAATTCAAAGTAGACTCACTGGAACTAAAACCAGAAACACTGAGAGCAGTCACTGAACGTGCCGGTCAAAACTTCGAAGCTGAAATTCGTGAGATTATAAGAACCGGTCTTCCAAATCTAGAAACAGGACTTGCCTGGCAATACGACCACTTAGGTGGGACCAAAAAATACTTCAAAGTTGTGAAACTTGAAGAAGGATTTATTCGAACAATTGTAACAACTACCCCTGATGGATTACCAGGATTAAATGATATACATGCCAGAGATTACCTAGAACAACCTCCATTTGATCACCAGTGGGAATATGTAGAGACAAAAAACGAAAAAGGAGTTTCTGTAATTAAGTACAGATTAGTATATTATCCTGGGTCTTCTAGTGCGCCGACGCAACCTATTCGTCAGCCTCTATCAAGTCGCCCTATCACAACTTCAACAGCTCAACCTTCCAACCCAAATCCAGCTAGTGCAGTAACTGCTGCACCAGACGGTGGCTTTGATTTTCATGAACCTGCAATAGTTGCTTATGATGCTGATTCTGCAGACACTAACTCACTCGCTAAAGCTGCGCAGGAAGCTCACCTAAATACTGCCTATGATGTAATTACAACTGATTCCTTTTCTAATACGTTATATCATGAAGGTAATATTCCTGAAACAGTTAAAGTTGCCCTTGAAGTTTTGGGTTTTGACGTAAAGTACCACGCAACCCTAATGGGCAATGTAAATCAAATCGGAAGTGATTTTTATAAGTTCGCCGAAACTGGTACTAAAGTAGAAACCATAAGAAATGCCGCAAGAAGAGCCTCAATTCATTTATTAGCAGGTTACGCCGAAGCTCCGTCTGATGTCATTTTTGAATTAAACTTTAATCATCTTGAACCAAGCCAAAGAAAAGCTATTCTAATTGAAATTAACAAGTCACTTAAGGGTGAGTTTTCAGTTATTGACGCCATTAGAAAAGCTAGAAAGTAAAGTTGTGTCTATTTTTCATTATCTTTTTCAAAGCCCTTTTAAAATTGGGTTTTCACATTTGATGAAAAAATCAACTCCAACTACTTTGTTACTGATTTTTTTCTATATACTTACAACTTCTAATGCGTTAGCAAGTACTCCACCGCTAAATCAACCATTACATGATCTTGCAATTCAATATGACCTTTATGATTTAGAAAACCCACTAGATACAAAAAAAGCCCTTGAAGCAATTAGATATCAACCCTCAGTTCATACAAATAAAGTTATTGATAGCTCAATTAAATCTCTCAACAATACTACCCATCAGTTCATGCACCAAGGGCAGACTTTTATTCTTATTATTATCGTTAGTATCGTTGAAATTGTTAGACAAGAAATTATCTACTCAAACTTAGCACTTAACAGCCTCACTAGAGAACAGATTAAAGAAAAAATTGATGAAGCAACCGAGAAAATACTACTTGGTGGTGATATCTGGGCAGCCATGTTTGGAGCAACAGCTACAAGTAGATTAGGAGCCAAACCCCTAGCACTTATTCAAGCTTTGATTATGGACCTAAATACACGCATGGTTTTTAAACAAATCCTAACAAACGGAGCCTTTACTCTTGTCACTTTTGTAGGGTGGGAATTTGGAGTCAGTGTCTTTGAAAAAGCAAGAGGACGTCTTTCACCTAGTGAATTTGAAGAAACAGAACATTTTATTGCCTTAATGTGGTCTGTATTTATGGACGGAAAACATCAAACTCACGAAGCACAACTTGTTAGGAAAGTTTTTAGAAAAGCTTTTGTTATATTTTTTTCAGATCCAGATTTGAGATACAATACGTTTCGTCATCAGATCTTTACAGGTGAATTTATCAACCTCGTCAGTGCTCTTACACTAGCAGCAACTGCTAGTGCCTCAGTAGGTGCAGCCGTAGGTGGCGCGATTGGCACTGCAATAGCGCCCATAGTAGGAACAGCTGCTGGAGCAGGAACAGGCGCAGTGGTTGGCTGGCTCTTTGGTTTTGTTGGAGTCGGTGCTGGCTTAAGCCTTACTTTGTTTATTCCTGATCAATACACAGATACTATTTCAAACTCCATAGCAAATGCTAGAAGAAGTTTTATTAATTTTTATCATGGTGATTTACCTGGATCACGCAACCAAATCCAACATGATATTAACAAAGCTTACAACTCTATTGTCAATACTAATGGCGTGGCCTTTCACCCACATTTTAGGTTTTCTGAAAACCCTCATCATTATAATCTTCTTATCGATATCTACTTAGAAAAACTTTTTAGAGTCGAATCACGGATCAGCGGTTTTTTAGGAAAACAAACCGTTGCGACCATAGCCGGCAATACAACTGCCTTACCAGAGATCAATACTAACCTAGCCTACTACGAAGACCTTAAACTCCAAATTTTTAAAGACCTCTTGGATTTTTACCCTCAACGAGTCAGGCAGCTTTTTTCAAATACGAATTATTTAAATTTAATGTCTCTTGAGGAGCCATCAAATCAGTATGCACAAAGTTTTATTTCTAGTGTAAGGAGTTATGGGACAAATATTTTGCATCTAACAAATTTTTTCGTTTCTTTAGCTCTTAGTGCAGCTACAAACGATATTGAAAATGAAGATTATTTGAATTATAGATATTTTATAAATGAATCTTTAGAAAAGCCATTTGATGCTAGTGTTCTCTTAAAATCAGTTCAAAACTAAACATACTCTTTTACACCCTTAAAGCTCTTTCGATGTAAATTTAAAACTCCATGTTTTGCAATAGCCACTCTATGGACAGCAGTCCCGTAGCCTTTATGTTTTTCAAATCCATAGTTTGGGTAAGCTAAAGCTTCATCAGCCATTAGTTTATCTCGATAGACCTTTGCAATAATAGACGCAGCAGAAATTTGTGGAACTTTTTGATCGCCCTTAATAATGCATTCTTGATCCCATCTTACATTGAGATTTGGAAGTTTTTGATTCCCATCGACCATGATATATCCATTTTTATTTAATTTTTCTATTGCTCTAGTCATTGCTAGCAAACTAGCTTGAAGAATATTGATCTGATCAATCTCTTCCACACTGGCCAATCCAATAGCGTAATCATGATTTTTATGAATAAGGTCCGTTAGTTCTTCTCTTTTGAGTTGCGAAATTTTTTTAGAATCATAAACTTTAAATTCTAAAGAACCCTTAAAGCGGACGGCAGCTGCTACTACCGGACCTGCCAAACAGCCACGACCAACTTCATCAACACCAATTATTTGTCTTTCTAACTTCATAATTCATCTTGATATATGAATTCATAGTTACCAAATACTATTGCGTTGCGCTGGCTTATAAAAAATTAAAGTTTAGATAAAACTCTATTCGCGAATAATCAACTCTACAAACCTAAAATAGCACCATTACCTGTATAATCAGAATGTGTATAAGTTGCTGAATTGTCTACGCACTTACCTGAGTTTCGTATCAAGCCCAACCAGTTAGCATTAAACTTTCTCCCATTAGCTCCTGTAACTTCACACGAAGCTGCACTATAGAGCCTTATAACACCATGTTCTGTGGAAACAAAAGCATTGCCAGCAACATTACCTATAGAAATATTCGCCGTACTACCAGCCGAAATAACACCCCCGCTAATGGCATAAAATCCATTTGCTACATTTGAGCAATTTGTAGGGCCAAAAATTTCCATAAATGAATTTTCACTAGAATAAAGACAACCATAATTACTTGAAGCAGTTTGAGTATAATTTGAAACAATAGCAGTTGACCCCTCTCCTGCCAAAACACCATACCCCTTAGCATTCACATTTATAGAAGCTCCTGTACTCATTTTAAATGCCCCTCTAGTTAGAAGAACACCAGTTGTTGAAGTAGTCGCTGAAGTATCCACATTTATAACAGATCCATTCAAAGCATGAACATTTCCATCTACTACCAGTAATCCATAACCACCTGTCGATACACTATTAATTTCACCCTCAAGAGAAAGCGTGGCATAATTAGCAGTTATTGCTGTCGTTGAATGATTAATATTTATATTTTTTAATGTGCAGTAGACTGTGCTTCTACATCTGTAGGCATTATTTATAGTCAAACTTTCAAACTCTATATCCATTGATTGATCTATGTAAATATAGCCATTCAACTGAACCGCATTAGGATTTGATAAATCTCCTCTGATATGCATTTTTTTAGTAAAGCCATTAAATCCTGTATTACCATCAAAACCATCCCCTCCATCATTTGAGTTGGCGTGACCCAGATCTATGATCAAAGTTGCATCTTCGCCTATAGTTAAATCAGCTGCATAAGATTTTGCATGAGCTAAGCTAACAAAAATTCGATTTGAATAATCTGTTGCTGGTAAGGTTTCATCTACATACAGTGCTGTCGTTCCTTGTCTAACCCTTAAGGCACCATTGTATATATCTATTCCTTCAGTTGCTTCTATATTGTGACTCGCACCAAACAAGGCTTTGTTTCCTTGCAGTGATAACGATGTTCCAAATCCACTTCCGTTATTAACAAGAAAATCTAGGTGAGAAACCCTTGTAGCATCTACATCGTCTATCCAACCTGATCTCAAAGAAGCAACTGCTCTCTCTTGAGTAGTGCTTCTAGCTGAAAATTGTAAATTATGCTGGCTTGATAGTCCAAAGCTATTTGTATCATCAGACGCTTTTAATATAAAACTACTGTATAAACCTGGATTATCTACATGAAAAAATGGAAAGGAATTTTCATCTTTAACATGCAGTCTATTTGTTGGGTTTGCTATACCTATTCCAACATCACCTGATGTTCCTTCAATTACCATATGATCTGTTTGACTACCTACTTTTTCATCATCTGAACCAAAGTGAATACTCCCTGCACCACTTCCGTTTCCATCAGACATTAAATACAAGCTTTGTTCAGCAACAATGCTCCCATTTGCAGTAAACACAACATCTGCAACATCATTAATACTGTTTCTTCCTGAAAAACGCATAGCTCCGTTTATCCAAACTCTATCGTCAGCTGAGCCTCCAACATCTGGATAAACATTAACAACACCAAGCAAACTAGATGCGAACATTGCCATCGGAGTGCTATCAATATTTTGATTAGCCAAAGAAACTGTTCCTGCTGAAGCTGTCGTAAATTCGACTTTAACCTCACGCTTGTCTGTTCGCCCCGGAGTAGAGTAACAAGCAACGGATGTATGATTAGCATTAAATGCATCATATAAACCAATTCCAGGATCCGAACCTGTAACAACTCCATTACCCACTTCTAATGAAAACACTCCACCACTAGAAGTCATGTTTTTTCCTGTATGATTCTCTTCGTAAAGTAAACAAGTACCACCTGGTGCAAATACGCTAACCTTAAAGTCAACGCTAGCTTCTTCAAGTGGATTACCACTAGGATCAAAGACTTGGCCTTGATAAACCATATAGGTTGGAACAGCATGGCTCATTATCGAAAAGCTAAATACTAAAATAACAATGGCTAATTTCTTCAAATTCACTCACACCTCTTTGTCATATTGATTTTAAATCTATATTTAGAAATCTAATATAAATCGACACTTTGGTGCTGTAGCTGAAGAGCTTTATTTTTGATTCTCTTAATAAGACAGTTCACTTAGAAACATTTATAATTAACACATGCTTACTAAGTGGTAAAAAAAAATAATTTATATCTTACTAAACTGCTACCTTTAAAATTCTTTGAGCTGTATATTTACTTGAACTCTCTTGATTGCTTTTATTATAACTTTCATATGTGGCTAAATAAATTTGAACAAGTTTTGCATCAAATTGAGATCCTGAATATTTAATAAGTTCTGATTGAACCTTTTCAATAGACAAACCTTTACAATAGGGCCTGGTACTAATCATGGCATCTACAGCATCGACTATAGCCACTAGCCTTCCCATTAACGGTATTTCATTATCCTTAAGACCATAAGGGTAACCTTTACCGTCTATTCTTTCATGATGACTTTCTACACCCGCCTTAACATCTTGAAAAAATGGATCATCTAAAAATGGTTCCATAATTTGAACACTCTTTAAGGGATGCAATTTGATGAGGTTGTACTCATCCTCTGTTAATCTTGCAGGTTTTAATAGGATATGATCAGGGACTGCCATCTTTCCAATATCATGAAAGAGACCTGAGTACTCAGCAACAGTTTGCTCATAGTCTGTTAACCCAGCTGCTTTTGCTAAATGCCTCGCATTCTCCCCCACTCTACAACAGTGGAAAAACGTATGAACATCTTTATATTTAACCATTTCCAGAATTGAACGTGCTACTTTAAAGGAAAAAGCTGGTATGTCTTTAGTATGAGACATTATCACCTCTTTTTTCTAACTTTTTTAGATTCGGTTGAAAATTCTTAAGAAACAAGACTTTCTTTTTTTGACTAATTTTTACATGAGTTTTAACCAAACACACATACCTTGGTCTTGGTTTCGTTTTTACATAGAAAAACAAACTCATATTGATACAACTTTAAACATTTTATCCATAAGTTAAACAACTTAAATAAATATCAACAACTAGACCAGACCTCCGATGAGGTTTCATGAAGTTTGAATCATCAATGTTAAACAGAGGTAAGACAATGAAAACAACCACAACAGACAGTCAGAATCACATAAACCAACTTTGGTACCTAACTCAGCTTGACGAAAAGTCAGGACCCTTTAGTTACTTTGAAATTGCACAAAAATTAAAGCATGGAGAAATCACTTTTTCTACTCTGATAAGCTGTGAAGAAGATTACCAAGTTTCTGAAATACGTTCCTATGCTTGCTTTGACTATATTGAAATCCAAAATGCTATCGAAGCCACTTCACCTGCTCATACTCCAGTAGATTATCTACGCGTACATACTCGTATGGACTGTAATACTAACATTTTGTTTTTAAACAACCAAGAGTCTGCTGGTCAGTATAATTTAATTGAAATTGGTGCGGGAGGCTTTAAAATTAAAACCTCAGAAAAACTTCCAAATAAAATAGAACATATGGATGTCCTCATTGTAGACATCGAAGAACTCAATATCCCTACCTTTAAAGCAACTGCTACTCTTGTCGCAAGCCATTCAAAATCGACCCCTCAAGGTCAAATTAATTTTTATAGCTTTAAGTTTGAAAACATATTGCCCCAAACCAAAGAAACAATTATGAAAGCCAATCTTGATCTTTTTTATATGAATGAGATTAGAATCAACAATGAATACTCATTTGAAAACGAACAGCTTTATTCGCTTTAAAAAAGACTGCAATCAGTATTAAGAGGAAAAACCCTTTCTGTTGCTCTTATTTCTAACAAAACAAGAGCATCTATGCCATAACCTCCCTCACTTAGATAACTCATAAATTCATCTAAAATCGGAGTGGACATCACTTCGCTTATGTCTACAGTACTCAAGTAGTGAAGGTAGAAGTCTCCAAACATGGCACCCACATAACTTCTTTGCCTCTTCATTTTTAACTTGTCATAATCATGAACCCGTAGGTTATGCGAAATAAAAACAGAATTTACTGATTGATCTAAAACACCTAACAGTAATCCACTTTGTTTTTTAATGTTTTTAGTCTCACCTATCGGAGATAAAACTAAATCTGATACCGTACCTTCTACTAAACCGCATAGTAATTTTTGTTGTTCTAAGATTCTGACCATATGGTCTGAGTTTTGATCTTCTATAACAAGAATATTATCTGAAGACGTACTCTCTTCTACGGTTAGTTTAAAACTTTGAATCAAAAAAAGTCCTTCAACTTCAGAGAGTCGCGCCTCCATCTCGGGGAAAAGACTTACAATAAAAGTTTTCAATGCAACTTCGTCACTACTTAGCTCTTGTTGAGCATGTTGAGCAAAAGAAACAGATTTACACATTATAAAAATTAAACCTACTGTCAGTAGAGCTTTACTCAATTTCATAAAACAGACTCCATCATTATTCATATTCAAAATAAACCACTGCTGAACTACCAGGTATCAAGTTGAAAAGCTCTATTGTTTGCACTTTTTTCAATATTAACATTTCTTAAACTTGATCAATACCTAAAGTATAACCTAGCTATATTAAAGCCATGAACACCCCTATCAT
>CALGNA010000093.1 GCA_937958795.1 uncultured Bdellovibrionales bacterium
TGTACTCCACCGAATAAACGGAACAGTTATTTATTAGAGCCATCTTTCAACTTTGAGGTGAAAACCGTTTCATATAAATCTTCCATCGTTTCTTGCAGCGCTTTAATTTGAGTGCTGAGTAAAGTAATTTCTTTTGCTACATGTACTTCAAGAGTTGTGTATTTTTCATCACTCTTGTCATCATCCCCGGTTGTTGTCTCTGCACTCACTGAGAGTGGAACCTCTACTTCAACTGCATTTATTGTTACAAAAGCTGTTGAAAGCAAAAGCATAGGGATGAGCGTTACCATTAGACCTAGCATTGCTGCTAAATCTATCACGTAATCACTATCATCACTTGCTGGTTGTTTTAGTTTATCGAGTATCATGCTGCTTTATGTTCCACTTTTTCTTTTTCATAAACTCTGTTACAAACAAGATCGACCATTTTAGATCCATACTCGACACAACTGTTAAGAATTTGTTCTTGCTTAGAATTCAGTATTGAAAAAATAAACATCACAGGAATCGCAATAATCAATCCAAATGCTGTCGTGTTCATGGCAACTGAGATACCTTCTGAAAGCAAAGACTGCTTTTGTGATGGATCTGCAAAGGCAACCGCTGAAAATGACATAATCAAACCAATGATTGTTCCTAATAGACCAACTAGAGTTGTAACGTTTGAAATCATCGCTAAGTAATTTGTCTTAGCTGTAATTTTTGGCAGAACTTCGGCAAAAGCTATTTCCATACCATTTTTAATAGACTCTTCATCTCTTTCTGACCTTAATAAGATATTCTTAATAATGTGAGCTACTGGAGATTTAGAGTTTGCATCACAAAAAACGATAGCTTCGTCTAATTGATTAGAAAGAACTAAACTTTTTACCTGAGTGATAAAAATCTCTTCCTTCATTGCAAAATCAAAGTAAAATGTTTTTACTTTTTCAATAATAATATACAGTGCCATACAAGCCATACTGATAATAACCCAGCCTGCAATTCCTGATGAAGTAACCATACCTAAAAAATTCATACTATAAATCTCCCTTTAGATTCAGGTTAAACCTCGGTGTATTTTTTTATGAACTTAAAAATTCTAGACACTTGTAAGTTTTTGTCTCATTAAGATATAGAAGTCTTATGTTTTCTTTAAAGGTAGGAATTAATGAAGTCTGATTTAGTTAATTATGATCAAATCATAGACAATGTGCACCCAAACCTTGCACTATTTGATTTAGATTCCACAATATTTAATGTGGTCCCACGAAGCCGTTACATCCTTACTACAAGCCTAAAAGAGTTAGGCCTTAGGCCAATTCATGTGCCTCATTTTAATTTTGACTGGGGTCTCACTCAAAGCCTCCACAGAATCACACCTAGACTATTAGATGATCAATTCCTTACAATTGTTCAAAATTGGAATAAACATTTTTTTTCCAACTCAATGCTTGTTCATGACACCATCTACCCTGGAGCTTTAAACCTTATAGAGAGATTTAAAAAACTAAACTTTGATATTGGCTATTTAACAGGCCGTGATGTCCACAGAATGTTTGATGGCACTCAACATCAAATTTTAAAATATGACTTGCCCCTGTCTAGTCCCCAGCATCTTATCCTTAAGCCACACAAAGATATAAAAGATACACTCTATAAAAAAGAAGCTCTTAACTCCCTATTAAAAGTCTATAAAAAAGTTATTTACTTCGATAATGAACCGCAAATTTTAAAACATCTCGATCCATCACCATTTTTACAAAAAGTATGGGTTAAAACTCAACATTCAGGAAAGTGCCTACCAGGCTATCATGACTTTGAAACCAAACCACCTTTTCTAGATCTGTCCTTCTTTTGATAGATCAGACTCTGAACTATCTGACATTTTCTCATCAAGCTTAGATTTTTTACTAACAGCAGGGATTCCAACTAAAATATCATGTGATTTACAGCTTTTTAGAACAACAGCATTAGCGCCTATTTGAGTTGAATCTCCAATTTCGATATTACCCAAAACCTTTGCACCAGAGCCAACAACAATATTATGACCAAGAGTTGGGTGCCTTTTAACTCCTGACTCTGAAGACAAACCTCCTAGAGTTACACCATGGTATATAAGACAGTCGTTCCCTATAATAGATGTTTCCCCTATGACAACACCTACACCATGATCAATGACTAGATTTTTTCCAATTTTAGCTCCTGGATGAATTTCAATACCCGTTACAAAGCGGCCCATTTCTGACACAAAACGAGCTATAAAAAAAAGTCTCATTGAATATAAAGCATGAGCTATTCTATGTAAGATAATAGCTTTCACACCTGGGTATAATAAAAAAACCTCTACTAAACTTTTAACTGATGGGTCTCTTTTCTTGTATGCATTTAAAAAACTAATCACTTCTGGCTCTCTAAAATATTATATCTAAATTGCAAAAAAGATTTATAATACTCATGTGTCGAGCCCAATTCTTGATTCATTTTTTCTAAATCAATTTTTTGAGTAGACTCTCCCATAAGCTTGTATTTATCGAGTCTAACTCCCATATTATCTAATTTATTAGCAAGTAGCTTTGTAATAGCTCTTTCTGCACATTTTGAATTTTGTGACCGAAAACAGGATTCAATGCTTTGCTCCTTAAAGTAATAAAATGCATCTTTAAATTCTTTGCTTTCATCAACTTTAAACTCGTCTTCTTTTTCTAAGTTAAAATCTAATAGTTTTTTCCAATGTTTATTTGTAAGGCTAGAATCATTCTGGCTCAATACTTTTTGAACTTCTGGGTACTTTAACTGGTTCATCAAACAATAAATAAAAATATCTTGATCTCCTAATTCTCCACAATCATAAGAAATAAATTTTGGTAGATTTAAGTTAAAATGAGGATCCTGAATATAATCATCTAACTGAAGGGAGTCTGCCTTCCAAAAAGCTTCCTTATCTTGAGCTAAAACAAGTTTAGAGTTACGTTCCATGAGGTATATTTTATGAAATAGAATTTCACGACTTGAGTTCATTTCTATAATTTCAGCCGTACTGACATCTAATCCCCATTCTAGTTTCTTAAGTACAATAAGTGGATAATTAGACAACTCGCCAGCTTTAAATAAATACTCCCCAGCTAGGGTTTTTTCGCCCAATCTCTCAAAGTTGAGTGCCATATTAAACAAGTACGCAGCATTTTCAGGATCAGATTTAAGCAACTCACCAAGTGCTTTATTAGAGTCTGTATACTTTCTATTTATAAAAAATGTTTTAGATTTAAATATTTTAGAAATACGCTCAGAATCTTCTAAAGACAGAAAAGAGTTTAAATTACTTTCTGTCTCGTATCCACTATACAAGGCTTGCAACACAACTGAGTCCACTTGATAGGAGCTCTTTTTATCTTTTTTATAGGTATCCTTCCATAGCATAAATTGGTTTTGAGTTGGATTTATTGTATAATGTACCAAGCTGAATTCTTTCTCATGGGAAACGAGCTCCGACCCATTAAAATTTTTGAATATTAAAAAACTCACTAAACCCATAACGCAAAAAACGAGTATAGAGATCCAATTTCTGTCTTTTTTAGGTGATTCTTTTAATGGCTCTAAGTCCTCATAGTGTCGCTCATGCCTCGAAACCTCTTCTGTTAAGCTAAAAGTCTGATCCGTTAAGCCCACCACATGAGGCTCTAAACTTTCAATAAGGTGCTTAAAGTGCGCATGATCCTTAAAATAAGACCAAATGCCTTCAGCTTCACAAACTTCATCAATTGCCTTAAAGTGTCCTATTTTTAACTTTTGCTCTACATCGTTATAATTAAAAGGACCCGCTAATCTAAAGCCAGATTTAACAAGATATTTTTTTTCCATTTTTCATCCTTGATAAATGAGTCCTAGGAGCTCAGTGCTTTAATGTCTAAATAACCTTCTACCTGTTAGTATCATAGAAATTTCATTTTGTCGGCACGCTTCAGCAACTTCCTTATCTCTTATAGACCCACCTGGTTGAATGATATATTTGATTCCAAATTCTGCGATTTTTTCTATTGAATCTGCAAATGGGAAGAATGCATCACTTGCCAATACCATACTCTCTTTCTTAAAATTTGGGTGATAGGCCCTTACTCTTTGAATAGATTGAGCTACAGCATCTACTCTATTAACCTGTCCCATACCCATTCCAAGACTATGTTCTGCTCCAGCAATCGCTATTGCATTACTTTTAAGGTGAGACACAGATATATTTGCAATAACGGCAGCTTTTTTTAAACTGTCAGACCACTCAGTTGGGTGCCCTAAATATGTAAATTGACTCTCATCCCATTCAAATGCCCTATACTCAGACTGTTGGACCTCTCCACCTAATATACTCTTAGACCTTAAGTCGTTAGCTTCTAAACTCGAAACTGCTCCAACCTGTAAAATTTCAGGCCATGCCAAAACTCTTAAGTTTTTCTTTTTAACGAATACTTCACGAGCTTCATCATTTACTGCAGGCGCTAAAATACATTCTGCAAAACGCTCCGTTATAAATAAAGCCTCTTCCTTACCAATTTCATAATTAGTTGCAATAATTCCACCAAAAACACTTACTGGATCTGCCAACACCGACGCTTTTAGTACTTCAAGGCTCGTAGCAGAAACCTGGCTTGCTACCCCACAAGGGTTACCGTGCTTAACAGAAATACAGGTTTTTACTTTTCCAAAGTCTCTCAGAACCTCATAAGCTGCATTTAAATCCAATAAGTTATTATAGGAAAGCTCTTTTCCCTGTATGATTTGTGCCTGATGAAGACCAAACTCTCCAGGCTGAAAAGACCAAATAGCTTTTTGATCTGGATTCTCCCCATACCTAAGGTGTTTTTCTTCTTTAAAAACGGGGCTCTTCTCTTTACACCAGCTTGCTATAGATTTGTCATAGCCTGCTGTTAATTCAAAAACTTTTCCAGCAAATTGTCTTCTTAATTGAACACTCTGGGAAGCCTGTTCAAGTTGGTCATAATCTTTAGGATCAGACAACACTGTTGTTTGAGAAAAGCTTTTAGCTGCTGCTCGCAGCATACAAGGACCACCGATATCAATAAGCTCTACTTGTTTTTTATCTTCTAAATTCTGGCTTAAGCCCTCTGTAAAGGGATATAAATTTACAACTACACAATCAAATAAATTTAAAGAATATTCGCTTAAAACTTTTATATCTTCTGGGTTATTTTTTCTACCTAAAAGAGACATGTAAATATTAGGATGTAGGGTCTTAACTCGACCATCAAAAACTTCAGGGAATCCAGTCAACTCAGAAACATCCTTTACCTCTAAACCAAGCTCTCTAAGTACTTTGGCAGTTCCACCTGTAGAAAAAACTTCTGTTTTATATTCTTTAAATTTTTCAGCTACGATATTTAATCCAGACTTATCATAGCAACTGACCAAAGCTCTTTTAATCATGACGACACCCTTAGCTTGAGATAGATTCTTATAGCGTTATTACCGCAGAACCTGACTTGCTAAAACTTTTAAATCATCATTTGTCAACATTAGACCAGCGCCCACAAAGGGAGTTGCCTTGCCTGAATCAAGTAAATTGTGACCACCCACTTTCAAATATGCTCCTTGTAGAAAGTTCACAGTTCCATAAGCTCTTAAGTTTGGGTCATCAAAACCAAAAACTTCAGAACTGAGTTTAATTTTACTTGTTGGACTGTAATCGACACCTAGGCCAGCAGAATTTTCAAACAAACCTCCACGTAAAGTGAAATCATATACATTTTTTGCAAATTGAGCAGAAATTTTATACTTGTCTAAAAACTCAGTTTTTTCTTCTGTTGTTGTGGATACACCGCCTGATGTTTTAGTAACTCGTTTCGTTTCAGTAGGACCAGAATTATCTTGAATCAAACTAAATTGATAGTATCTATCTTTACCAGGCTGCATCTTAACACCAACTTGGTTTCTGAAAGTTCCACTTCCTCTTGATAAATACTCAGAATTAACATCAATCCCAATTTGAACCTTCTTTACGGTTCCAAGTACTTCATTAACCTGGAGTACAGCGCGATTTATTTGATCAATTGTATCTTCGTCATTTAGTAATCGGCCAATAGTACCCTCTCCAGAATTTACTTTATAGGTTATCTCTTCAACAGAACTCATTACTTGTTCCATCTGCTGAAGACTGGCACCAAGATGGCTCCATGCTTTTTCAATATCTAAATTTTCAACTTTTGCTAAAGTTAAATTAACAGACCTTAAAGCGTCCTGAAGATTTGCCATAAGCATATTAAATTGACCTTCCTCTGGATCCATAAATTCTGCTAACCCAGTTGTGGCTTTTTCTAAGTTACCAATCAATCTTCCTAAGTTTGTTGTATCATCGCCGAGAAAGGCTTTATTTAAAGTCTCCGTTAAAGTTAGCATAGATCCAGATATTTTCTGAAAATCACTCATCATGCTATCCATTCCACCTGCAGATTGTACATTAGAAATCTCTTCGCCTTCTTTAAGAAACTCCGCACCTGTACCATTTACAAGTGCGACATGCTTATCACCAAGTATACCATCACCCTTAAGCATGACCTTTGTATCTTTAGTTAACTTCAAACTCTTTCGAGCTTTCACAACAATCATGGCATGACCATCTTTTAAAACAATATCATCAACTAATCCAACTTTAATACCTGCAACTTTAACAGCAGAGTTAGGAATAACTCCGGTTGCATCAGGAACTATAAAAAAGTTTTTCTGACTAACGGCCATGTAACCAGGACTCTTAGAAATTTTAAGTGACATAATGCCTAGTAAAATTCCAGAAAAAATAACAAGGAGTCCAACCTTCCATGAGTGTATTTTACTTTTATTATTCATGATTTCTTTACACCTTTTTGAACAAATTTCTTAACTATAGGATGATCTGTTTTTAAAAAATCCTCAGGAATTCCTTCATACAAAACTTTACCTTCATGAAGCATGACTATTCTATCTCCGATAGAAAAGGCAGCATGCAAGTCATGAGAAATAACTAAGGACGTCGCATTTGGTAATCGGCGATGAGTATTATAGATCAACTCATCTACCATTTCTGTAAGAATAGGATCTAAGCCAGTTGTAGGCTCATCATAAATCATGATCTGAGGGTTTAATGAAAGTGCTCGAGCTAAACCAACTCTTTTCTTCATACCGCCACTTAGTTCAGAAGGCATTTTGTGAAAATCATTTTCCTTTAAGCCAACTTCTAATAGTTTTTCTCCTGCCAGTTCTCTGACTTCTTCATCAGATAGTCTTGGCATATGCTCCCGCACAGGAAACTCAACATTCTCAATTGCCGTCATATCATCAAATAAAGCAGCATGCTGAAATAGCACCCCTAAATTGCGACGAAACTGAAAGAGGTCTTCTTTACTTTTTTCCCATAAGTTTTGACCCAATACAAAAACTTCACCCTCTGTTGGCTCTTCTAAACCTAATATATGCTTCATAAGCACACTCTTTCCTGTACCACTAAAACCTATAATAACCGTTATGGAACCCTTCTGAATTTCTAAGTTAATACCCTTTAAAATAAATTCTTTTCCACCATCAAAACTTTTTTTTAAGTTCTTAATAGAAATAGAATATTCCTGAGGAGATTTTGACTTGGGGTCTTGTGGCAGTGAGCTTGTTTCAGGTTTTAAAGTCATATTTAACCTACAAACGCTCTTACTACATTTGTTAAAATATAGTCTAAAACAATAATCATAACCATACTCGTAACAACCCCTTTGTTGGTCGCTTCACCAACACCTTTGGCTCCTCCAGTGGTCTTATAACCCTTGAATGTGCAAATTGTAGCAAATGCTAATCCAAAGCCTGCACTTTTAAAAAGGCCTTCGAGAATATCGCTCATGTAAATCCACTTGGCTATCTTGTCCCAGTACACGGCTTCATCTAAATTTAAAACTGTGACTGACAAAAATCTCGATCCAAACATAGCTGTAAAATCAAAAACAGCACACAAAAATGGAAGCATTATAAAAGAAGCTATCAAACGTGGGCTCACAAGATACTGAATAGGATTTACACCCATAACTTTTAGAGCATCAATTTGCTCAGAAACTTTCATAGTTCCTATCTGTGCAGCCATTGCGCCACCAGCTCTTGCCGCTACAATGAGACCTGTAAAAACGGGCCCTAACTCACGCGTAATCCCTAAGGCAACCGTTGGGCCCACTAAGTTTGTTGCTCCTAAAATACTAAAACCAATCCATATTTGATAAGTTAATGCCAAGCCCGTAAATAAACCTGTCAGCATAATAATGCCTAAAGACTTATTTCCTACAAACTCCATCTGCTTGATAATTTCTTGCCACCTAAAAGGCTTAGAAAAAAGCTGGGAGATGCCATTGAGAAAAAAATAAAAAGCCTCACCAACTTCATTTAAAAAGTCTCTTATACTTTTAAAGCCTGAATATAAAGTTGCTTCAGGTATCTTCACAAGTCGATTGATCACGAGGGCTCAACCCTTAACTCGTTTCTATGACCTAATCCTGTCAGAAATTCATAAGCAGAGATACCTGCTCTTTTTGAGACCTCAACACAGGACAAAGCAGGTATAGCGTTTCTAGAAACTAAAACAACTTCATCACCAACACAGAGTTGTATTTTTCCTTCCATATTAATCATAAAGTAATCCATACAAACAGCACCTACTACGGGATAGATTTCATTCTTAAAGCCAACTAAGCCCTTATTTGATAAAGACTTGGGAAAACCATCTGCATAACCAGCTGCAATGATTGCAATAGGAGTGTCTTTTTGAGCAACCCATTTGCCACCATAAGAAACTGCCTGACCTTTTTTTACCATCTTTATCTGAACCACAGTAGATGTCCACTCAATTAACGGCTCTAGTTTCCAATCGGGTGAACCTACGCCATATAAGCTTATACCAGGTCTGGCTCCCCAGCCCTCAGGCCAGCTCCTTGAAAACAAAGCCTCAGAATTTGCCATATGAAACTTAATATCAGTTCCTTTCGAAACAAGCTCTTCCCTTAATAGCTCCATGGATTTAAAACTCATCTGAGCTGAATCGCTGAGGCCACTTTTTTGGTGCCTTAGGTCTGGGAGATGGGTCAAAATAGACTCAAGTTTTATCTGGGCTGTTAAAGACATTGCTTCTTTTATAATATTTTTCCCTAAATCTAACGAGACTCCTAAACGATTCATTCCCATGTCTAATTGAAGGTGGAACTTTTCAAAACTAGGACTGTTCTTTAATAACTTCCAATCGTTTTCCGAAGTCACAACAGGGTCCACTTTGTATTTTTGTAGCAGACTCAGGTCATATACTTCCAAGGGACAAAATAACAAAATTTTAAATGCATCGCCCAACTTTTCTCTTAGCTTTATGGCCTCTTGAATCCTAGCAACACCAAAAATCTTCATGTCATTTTTCAAAAGAATCTGGGCAATCTCAATGAGTCCATGTCCATAAGCTTCAGACTTAAGCATACAACAGATATAATGAGGAGCCTTCAGCTGTTCCATAATTTTTTTAATATTATGAACTAAGTGTTTTTCAGAAATAGAAACAACAGAAAGGGCCATTAAGTCCTCTCCAAACTTTGGAAATTTCCCTTATCCATCTCAAATGACCATTTAACTTTATGAACCAAACCAACAGGATTTTTGTAATGAAGTTGGCTTATTTTTTTTCTTAAGCTTGCTTGAACAATTTTTGCATCTTCTTTTAGATTTGTTTCTTTCGGCAAACCACCCTCAACTGAGGAGTTCCAGACTGACCCTACCCAGTTAAGATTTTTCTTAATTGGACCTAGTTCAGACTCTTCTGGATTTGTAATAAGCTCTAAAGATTTTTTCAGTTTTAAAAATTCATGAAAAATGTGTTCCCATTTTTTTTCTGGCATTATCACGAGCCAACTTAAAAAACCAAGTTCAAAAATAGACTCAGTCCCTTGAGAAAAACTAGCAAAAATACTATCTTCGATGCTCTTCTTATATTCTAACAAATTTTCTTCTTTTAAATGAAAAACTCGATTCTGTGGTTCAAAAAGAAGAACCCCTAAGTCTTTCTTAAAGAATTGAGATCTCTTAAGTTCAATATCTAAAATAACATCAAGTGAAACTTTAGGTAAAACTCTAGACACTTTATGATCCAGAGTTTTTACAGCCTTAGAAGCCTGCAAGGCCAGTACCTGTTTAGAGTAATGAAACAAATTAAGTTCATTTATAGAAAGATTTTTCTTTGTAGTACAAATAGTAAACTTATAACCAGATTCATCATTAATTTTATAAAAGAGCAATTCATCTTTATGAGCCACAAACCTCTGAAAGTAATCTTCTACAGTTAATGAATGAGAGTCTATTGGAAAAACACCTAAATTATAATTTACACTTTTCCGATTGAGCTGATGAGACTCTATGGTTTTTTTATTTGTTATGCGGAAAAGCCATAGAGGCGATGTACTACTTATAGACCACATTTCAGATAAGGTTTTTAAATTGATCTTTAAGTTTTTCTCAGGACATAATTCAGAAAAATCTATTTGAACCCTTGGCTGATTATATTGTCCTGAAAATAAATTTTTAAAATTCTCAGCTAATCTAAAAACCGTTTCTTCACCTACAATTCCTCTAGGTAAAAATCCACACAAGGTTGGAATCTGAAAAGAAATGGCATCAAAATCCATATCACCTGATAAAATAAAGACTGGAGTCTCTCTGAATAAATCCTTAAGTATACCAATTCCCCGCAAGCCAATATCTGACAAAGACCATTCATCTAATAAAACACAATCATAATTTAAATCTGACAAGCCAGACCTTAAACGATTGCCAAACTTAGTTATGACAGAAACAGCAATCCCTTCCTTTAATAAAGAGTCTCTAAAAATTTCTATAATTCTATCATCATCTGAAACGATAGCTATCTTCATATTTTCTTTTTGCATTAACTTAGGCTTTGATTTTCTGAAGTATCTTCTTTTACCATAACTACACCAACACCATTATTTTTTAGTTGCTTTTTATTTGATGTTGTTTCTTTACTCAACTGGAATTTTTTTTCTATTTCCGATATACGACTTAAAAATGAAGTCCCAAACTCTTGCGCAGTCTCTTTGTTGGGAACAAAAGCTTGAGTCTCTACTGTAGGAGCTTCTGGTTGTTTTATCTCTAAACCTTCATTAAAATCAGTTCTGACCGTCCTTTTTTCATTATTTTTGGAATCACTTTTAGCTATGCTCTCAATTGATTGCTTTGCAACTGAAGACTTCTGATCTGTAGGTAGTGGTGGCGAGAGCTCCCAGTCTGACCAATCCCATGTATCTTCTTTTTTAGCTGTTACCTTATCTTGTATAGAACTCTGATGTGATGAGTTTTCGCTCTCTACCATTCCAACTTCACGAAGACTCTCTGGTAAAGTCTCTAAATTTAAAATCTGATCCTGCTTGATGGCTTCCTTGCTCTGGGCATTCTCTAGGTCCAAAGTTTTAACTTGAGGAACGACATAACCAGAAGAGCTTATTCCTGCCTCTAGCATCTCTTCTTTTGAAAGACCATTTAACTTATCATTCAAATCTAAAGTTAAAATTGCTGTTGTTCCTTCTCCACGAATCGAATCAAAACTCAATTGACCACCTAACTTTTCTAACTCATGTCGTATTTTAAATAAGCCTAAGCCCATGTGGGCTTTTCCATCTCTCCACCCTGAAGTAAATGGTGTCAGTTGGTTTTCTAGTTCACTCTTTTCAAAGCCAATACCATTATCTGTTATGCTTAATTTTAGGTTTTCAGCTTCAATAAATTGAATTTTTAATTTCTTATTTTCAGTATGCTCTAATGCACTGAAAGCATTTGCAAATAACTCCCAAAGGATAGCTTTAAGATGGTCTTTATTTGTCTTTAAATATACCGGCGTAGCAAAATCTAAAATAAATTCACATTGCATTTGCTCTCTACTAAAAAAACTATCGACCATATTTTTAATAAATAACTTCAAATCTATTATGTGTGTTTTTTCTGTTTTTAGCGGAGTTTGTCTTAATAATGACATTTGATCTGTCATATCAGCCAAATACTTAAGTGAAGACTTAAGTTTTTCTAAATTCTCTGGATTATAGTCTTCATCTGCCAATTGTAATCTAGCCATTGCCTCTTTAATTCTTGTTGAAAAAACCTGTTCAAAACCCCTAAAAAGTTTTCGTGTATGTTCATCTGAATGAACATGGGTCTTTATTGTAGACTGTTGCTTTGAGTACTCCTCTAATAACTCTGAGTACTCCTTAAGACTTCCAGTATAATGACTCGCCTCAGGAGCTTCTCCCTTCTTTAAAAATCGAGACAGCGCAAGCTTAAACCGTTTCTGTTGCTTTTCCACAAGAGACAAACTGGTTAAACCTAAAAACTTGCCAATTAAGAATAAACTTAAAAATCCTAACAATGACCACAACCCAACCAATAAAACCTGAGACATTAATGGGTCTGATTTAGAAAGCTTAATTTCTAAATTCGTATTTGGTATCTCTATCTGTAAGAAGCTTAAGTTTTGTGAAGGTGCAAAGGGATGACCTATATAAGCTGGCTCTTTATAACTCAAAACTTTTTCAAGTTTTGTTACTAAATAAATGTCACCGGTAACAGGTAGGTTTTGAATACTAGAGAAAAGAGACTCTTTTACCTGGGCAACAACCCATTCATTTAGACCTAAGTTTTTAACTATAATAGGTAGTTTTTCGTTTAAGTCATCATTTAGAAAATAAAATTCTAGACCATTTGTATTTAATTTTCTAGAAGAAAAGAAAGCTTCTAGTTGAATTTGAGATTTTCTATTCTTTAAGACACCTATATGGTCTAAAGCTCTTTGTGTTCCACTTGAGTCTTTAATTAACCTTGCTGCCCCTTCAAAAGCAGGGTTTATGGCTTCAGGCAACACATCCTCTTCACTTAAGATTTGGGACAACCACACTAAATCCTTATTTAAGGTACTCAGTTCACGTACAGCATTTGATTGAAGAGACAATAAATCTCTATTCTGCCGCGATTGAACCTGATATTTTAAAAAAAACTCAGATCCAAAGTAGGATAAGGCGATAAGAACTGCTAAGGTTAGAACCGTTAGCCTTTTGGATAAAATAGATTCTTTCATAAAGGAATACTCCAGAAAAGGAAGACCACTTACAGAGTACCTGAAGACTCCAGCCCTGTAAAAGGAGTAAGCTTTAAATGAACAAAAATTATTATAGCCCCATCGTCATCATTGGAAGCGGCTTATCTGGCTTATATTTATCACTTAAATTGGCAGAGGCTGGTATCCCCAGCCTTGTCCTAACCAAGGCTCCTAAAGCAATCCAGACCAATACCTGGAAAGCTCAAGGTGGAATAGCAGCAGTTTCTAAGCCTGGCGACTCTATAGAAGCTCATATCAAAGACACCTTAAATACTGGAAATGGGCTCTGTAACCCAGATGCTGTTAAGAGAATCATTGAGCAAGCACCTGAAAGAATTATGGATTTACAAAAATGGGGAGTTCGGTTTGATGATCACGTCGGCAAAGAAGGGGGACATTCTTTTAGGAGGATTTTCCATTTTCAAGACCAAACTGGCGCCTATATACATAGAACTCTCCTAGATCAGGTTCTAAAAACACCCCTCATTAAGCTTTTAAATAATGCCTTTGTTTCAAAATTAATTAAAAATGACTCTAAGATCATAACAGGGGTTGAGATCCTGAATCACCCTTCTCATATTCAAATCCAAACTAAAGCTGTTGTTTTAGCCACTGGCGGATGTGGAAAGGCATTTTTATATACCTCTAACTGGGAAGGGGCGACTGGAGACGGGTTAACACTAGGACATCAAGCCGGTGCAGAACTCAAGAATATGGAGTTTATACAGTTTCATCCCACCTGCCTTTATCACCCTATGGCAAGAAACACCCTTATTACTGAAGCTCTTAGAGGCGAGGGAGCCTTTCTTATCAATGATGAAAAAGTAGCTTTTATGAAGAATTATCACCAAAAAGCTGACCTAGCACCAAGGGATATAGTATCACGGTCCATCAAACTAGAAATGAAAAAAAGCGGAGCTGAATGCGTTTTTTTAGATGCAACCCATTTACCAGATGAACTCTGGGAACATCACTTTACAGGAGTGTTCAAAAATTGTCAGAAATTTGGGATCAACCCAAAATCTGAACCTATTCCCGTTGTTCCCTCAGCCCACTACCAGTGCGGAGGAGTTGAAGTAGATGAAAATCAAAGAACTGCCATTTCTAATTTATTTGCTATTGGGGAAGTCTCGGAGTCGGGACTTCATGGAGCAAATCGTCTCGCCTCCAACTCATTACTTGAATGTGTCTCAACAGGACACCAAGCTTTCGAATCACTACAATATTTAAAGAGTACGAAACTTGAAGTCTCTCTTCCTTCCAAGCTTACTCCCAGCACTGAAACTTCATCTGAAATTTCGATACTTTGGGACGAAGTTAGGCGCTGTACCTGGAATTACGGAGGCCTCATGCGATCTGAAAAACTTTTACTCAAGGGTCTTAGGCGCCTTGAGTTAATTAAAGAAGATATAGAAGACACACTAAGCTCTTTACCACATCTAACCAGTGCTGCTCAGGAGCTCATAAATATCCACTTTGTATCAACCACCATTTTAAAGGCAGGGTTGCTTAGAGAGAAATCTATTGGAACCCATTTTAGAATGGATGACCCTACCTAATTTGTTGCAACGCGAAAAGGACTGCTAAAAAAATACAGAACTCCATGACTCGAGCTAATATAAAAGCTTGAACAACTCACATTAGTTTTTTATGAAGGCGCCAATTCTATGAAATCCATATTTATCTTTTTAACACCTATTGTTTTGCTAACTCTTTTTTCCTGTTCTCACAACCCCCTATCCTATCGCCAAGAGCTTAAAGATTATAAAAAGAATGCAAGGGAATTAACTAGAACTCAAAAATCTTACAAAGGTATTCAAAATAAATTTGAAACCTCCATCACATTTTTAAATAAGGAGCTTCAAGGACAAAGGTTGATGATTGAATCAAAAATTCAAATGCAATCACCAGAAACACTACAAGAAAACAATTTTGAACTTACAGACTCTGCACAAAGAGAAGCACTGTTTTTTGTAAGTCATTACTCTCCACAAACTATGGGACCTAAACTAAAAGATTCTAATCTTTGGACGTTTAAACTATTTGTAGACAACACGTCTGTTACTGGAACCGTAAAATCTGCAGAAAAAAAATCTAACTTAATACATTACTGGTACCCACATCATACTGTTTGGTCGGAAGCTTGGATTCTTAGCTTCCCAATCAATGCTAATCACCTATCAGAAAAAACATTCAAAATTATTGCTTCACACCCTGATACAAAACTTGTTTTTGAATATTAATCGCCGCAAATAGCCCTAAGTCTTTAAAACACAATTCTTTCCAAAATGAGTCAGCTTTATTAAGATAAAATGACTCATTTCTTGCAAAGAATCAGATCCTTATTATTCAAACAAACCTATACTTATAAAATAAATATATATACCCTGCTTTAAAAAAACCAAAAGATAAGTATCAGTAATATTTGTCTTTTACTTCTTTAGTGTCTTAAAAAAATCCCCTCAATCTAAAGATACAATTTTCTTTAACTAAAGAGTTCTCATAAAGAGACGATAAGCTAATGAGAACATATAATACCAAGCTACTAGGAAAAGTATGAAAAAAATATACCTTATAGTCATTTCTTTTCCTTTAATTTTTGCATTTCAAAACTGCGGAGTTAATACTGAATTTTCAACCTCCCTACCTTTTCCTGATGATATCATTCCATACTGTGTTGAAATTACTTCAGAAAATTTTACTCCAGAAGTCACATATGAATATTCACAATATCATAATTTCCCAGAATGGGATCAGGTCATGTCTTCACCTGTTGTTGGCGACATAAACGGAGACAAAATCTCTGAAATTGCTTACATTTCATTTCGAGTTGGCGGTGGCTTTCACTATAATGTAGGCTACGGTGTCCTTAGAGTCATTGACGGTAAAACTAAAAAAATTTTATTTGAAATTGGCGACCCTGCCCTAGCACCTCTGCCTACCGTTACTCCCTTAATGATCGACATTGATAAAGATGGAAAAGGTGAAATTTTTTATCAACATCATTCAAAAACAAAAATGGTAGCAATAAACTTTGACGGAAGCACAAGATGGGTACATGAAACGGGTGTTATTGAAAATTACCCCTATGGTGGTTACGCAGCTACAGACCTCAACTCTGATGGCTTTGCAGACATAGTTGGGCACGGCCTTGTTGTTAATGAAACCATTGTTGATGGTACAATTACTTTAAATCAAAAAGGGTATAAGGATATTGAGTCAGGAAAAGTTGTCACTAGAGCTCTCTTTGTGACAACCCTGGATGACAATAGCACCTCTCCACAAATCGTAGATAATACAGGTGTTTATGATTATAAAAATAATACTTTTACTCAGCGATATTCTCTAAACAAACCAAGTTGTGGGTATTGTTTTCCAGCTGCTGCCGATATTGACAAAAATACTCCTGGAAAAGAAATCATAGTAACAGGGAGTGGTGTTTTTAAAATTTATTCTAATCAGGGAACCATTTTAGCCGATCTTGATTTAGCAACACAAAATCCTGAAGATATTTGCCATAACAGAACAGGTGTTGGTGGTGGTCAAGCCAGTATAGGTAACTTTGATAACAATGAAGAAACTGTAGAAGTAGCTATTGCAACCGGAAAGTCTTTAACAATTTATGACACGTCTGGAAATAAACTCGCAGGCAGTACAACAACTGATTGCTCATCAAGAATTACGGGAGTCACATCTTTTGACTTTAATGGAGATGGAAAACCTGAAATACTATATGGAGATGAGAAAAAATTTAGAGTCTACTCCGATGATGGCACAAGTGATTTAAAAGTGATTTATGAAATAGATAGCTCTTCGGGAACTTTGCTGGAATACCCCGTAGTTGCTGATGTAACTGGTGACTGGAAACCTGAAATCCTTATTGTTAGTAACAATTACGGAAGGGCAACAGGAGAGACTGGCCTACGTATTCTTGCTAATTCGCAAAAAGACAAACATTGGATGCCTTCAAGTGGAGTTTGGAATCAACAAAGCTTTATTAAAGGCGATGTAACCGAACAACTACAGGTTGATTTAAATTTTATTTCAACAGCAAAAAAATTAGCTAGATCTGACTTTAAAATTAACTCTTCTGGTTTTGATATAGCTTGTAAAAAATAAATCGGGCACAAAAGACTAGATTCATAATACCTATTCTTATATAAAAAATATTTATTTAAGGATTTTTTAATATTTTAACTATCATTAGAATAAATTAGTTAAAATCTGTTTTTTTTAATACATTGCCACTGCAGGCAAGAAAATCATAACAGTATTTTGAGTCCTATTTTTCTTAACAAGAAACACATACAAGAAATTCATAAAAATTCTTATAAAATTCAAATACCTAATTTTACTTACTTATTTAAATTACATTTAATATTTTTCATTTAAATTCATTAAAAAACCCGTTTATAATCTCAAAAATTGAACTCAAGAGTTTACAATAAATACCGATACTAAGGTATTGAAAATTAAAGGTTTATATATGAGGAAGATATACATTGTAACACTAGGCTCTTGCCTAGCTGCTTTAATCCAAAGCTGTGGACTTAACAGTAAAAACCCCTCTATATCACTTCCATTTTCTGAAGATATTATTCCTGTTTGCAATGAATTTACGCCCGAAAATTTTGCTCCCGAAGTGAGTTATGAATATTCTCAACACTTAGAATTTCCTGAATGGAATCAGGTCATGTCTTCACCAGTTGTTGGCGACTTAAACGGAGACAAGATATCAGAAATAGTTTATACATCATTTAGACGCGGAAACGGTTTTCATTATAATAGTATGTATGGAGTCCTCAGGGTTATTGATGGAAAAACTAAAAAAGTTTTATTCCATATTGGTGATCCAGAAATTGCTCCTGTACCTGCTGCCACTCCATTAATTGTCGACATCGATAATGACGGAAAAGGCGAAATTTTTTATCTTCATCATTCTAAAACTAAAATGGTATCGCTTAATTTTGACGGTAGCTTAAGATGGATACATGAAACAGGTGTTACGGAAAGTTATCCTTATGGCGGATATGCGACTTCAGACCTCAACGCTGATGGCTTTGCTGATATTATTGGTCATGGGGTTGTCGTAAGCGAAACACTTGTTGATGAAATACAAACTGTTAGTCAAAAGCCTTATAAAAATATTTCATCTGGAACAGTTGCAACAGTATCACTCCTAGTAACAACAATAGATGATAACAGCAGCAATCCTCAAATTATTGATAATACTGGCGTCTATGATTACTCAGAAGATACTTTTACAAAAAGATTTTCACCTGAAGGAGCTAACTGTAATCTAAGGTGTTTTCCAGCAGCAGCTGATATAGATAAAAATACACCTGGTAAAGAAATCATTTTCACAGGCAGTGGCTCCTTTAAGATATACTCTAATCAAGGAACAGTTTTATCTGATATTGATTTAGCTGTACAAAATCCAGAAGACATATGCGCCAACAGAGGTGGTGTAGGCGGTGGTCAAGCTAGCATAGGCAATTTTGATAGTAACGAAGAAACAATAGAAATTGCTATAGCTACAGGAAAGTCCTTAACTATATATGATAGCAGTGGTCAAAAACAGGCCGGAAGTACAACAAGAGATTGCTCATCAAGAGCTACTGGAGTGACATCTTTTGACTTTAATGGAGATGGAACACCTGAGATACTTTACTCAGATGAACTAAAATTTAGGGTCTATACTAACGATGGTACTTCAGAATTAAAAATCATTTATGAACTGGACAATCCTTCAGGAACTCTTTTGGAGTACCCTATTGTTGCTGATGTTACAGGTGACTGGAAACCTGAAATCATAATTGTTAGCAACAACTACGCATGGGGTGAGTTCACTGGCCTACGCATCTTAAGCAACCCACTAGAAGACAAGCACTGGATGCCATCCAGCGGTGTTTGGAATCAACAAAGCTATGTAGCAGGTGATATTAACGAAAACCTACAAATTAACACTGATTTTCTGTCTAAAGCAAAAAAACTAGCCAGTTCAAACTTTAAAATTAATTCCTCAGGCTATGACATAAGTTGCAAAGAAAGTTCACAAATAGAAGAATCACTCTAGGTTTATCCAAAATTAAATATATTTCTCTTTAATAATTTTCTCTTCATGAGTAAAGACAGCAACGAGAGTAATTGGTTTCTTAAATTCATACATTTCTATTAATGCCTTAGCATAAGACCTTAATTGTAAAAAAGCCTTGTTTGCATAGTCAGATTGACCTGTTTTATAGTCTACAATCCAAACTGCCTCATCTGTTTCTACCCAATAATCTATTTGTTTTTTGTTTATCTTTATTTTTTCAGACTCATAATAAGACCATTCAAAATGACCTCGATATTTTTTAAAATTAAAGCACTCTTCTTCACTTTCTTGAATATAGTAGAGTCCTCTTTCTACAAAAGAAAGATACTGTGGATAATGCCTTTCCGTTTGCTCTAAAACCTCATGGACTTCTAGTGTCTGCAGTTTTTGCACTGCCCAATGAAAGACTGATCCTGCAGTTAGGGCTTGATAAGTACTTAGTTCGAAAGAAGTCTGTTTAACTTCTTTCTTTTTCATAAAAACTTCTTCAAGATCAATGTTTTTAGTCAATGAAATATAAGAGTTCTCTACATCAGAATTAAAACTATCTGTATTTTCACTCGTAACTTCTATACAGCTTAATTGATCTTCATTTAAAAACAAATCGGACCAACTTTTCTTTTTAAATAACTCTTCTTGTATAAAATACAGTCTTTTTTTAGAACGAGTCATTGCAACATAAAAAAGCCTCTCAAACTCCATTTCTTGTTTCAAAATTTTATTATTTTGCCACTTTTGAATAGCCGTACTGCTTTTACTCTTACCGAGAGCGCCTGATAATACTGAAAAACTATAGAGCTTACATTCTGAATCTTTATATAAATCATTTTCAAAATATTGAGGCCTAAAGCCTTTGTCACTTCTCCAAACTATTACATGATCAAACTCAAGGCCCTTAGAAGCATGGACTGTCATCACTTTTATAACATCTGGACTTAAGTTTGATCTAAATACAGGTGCCTTTTTAAAAGCTAAT
This sequence comes from uncultured Bdellovibrionales bacterium, assembly GCA_937958795.1. Taxonomy (GTDB): domain Bacteria; phylum Bdellovibrionota; class Bdellovibrionia; order Bdellovibrionales; family UBA1609; genus CALGNA01. Next base: position 20,203 of record CALGNA010000093.1, read on the forward strand.
TCATCTAAATAATTTACAAGCTCAAAATTATTTAAAAGATTTTCTTTATCTTGTAAGTCATTTAAAATTGAAAAAAGATAAAAACTCTCACTCTCAGAAAGTTGACCTAATTTTAGATACTTAAATTGAATGTATTTTTTTAATGACTCAAGAAGGCCATGTTCTAAATAATACTGAACAAAGGCTTGAAGTCCTACTACTACAGAATTTTCAGGTTTTTGTGCTAAAAGATATTGCCATAAATATAAATCTTTAGGGACTTCATCCATTATATCTTTTAGTTGACCAAAATCAAAATTAAATATGGAGCTTCTCAATACCCCTATTAGACTTAAATCATCATTAGGATTTTGTACAAATTTCAAAAAAAACTTTATATCTACATAAGTTAAATTGGACTCAAAGTTCTTTTGAGATTCAATTGAATAATTAATATTATTTATTTTCTTTAAATATGATTCAACTTCTTTTATATCAGCATGGCTTTTACACAACAGCGCAATGGTTTCATCTTCATTCCTTTGATTAAAAACACTCTCAACACAACTTCTTAAGCTTTGTTCAAGGTCTGTTCCATAATGCAAAGAAGAACAAATGGTTTCTTCGAAAACCTCTTCCCTAGGTTCCATTTCATGAAATAAAGATTTTTTACCTTCTTTTTTTGAAAAATAATTAATTTGACGTAACAATACCGGATCTGATCGATAATTTTTTTGAAGTTCAATTTTTTCAAAAAATTGGTTCGATTCAATAAGCCCTTCAAACAACTCTGGATTTGCTTCTCTAAAAAGATAAATACTCTGTTGTTTGTCTCCTATAACAGTTACCTGAGGAGAATTTTTTGTAATTATTTTTAAAAGTTCATATTGAAGTTTAGAGGTGTCTTGAAACTCATCTATGTACCAGTAGTTTAAATTATTAATGTGTAACGAATGCTTCTTGTATAAATCAAATAGAATCCATTCAACTTCTTCTAGTAACAGTTCTGAATTATTTGAAAAAGTTGATAACCTTACCTGATAAGCAGCTTCTACCAAAAGTTGAAACACGTTATGATCAGACCTCCACTGGTCCTTAAATGCATTAATATGCCATGGATCTTCACAATACTTTAAATAGTTTTTTTTAAGATAATTCCATTTTTCTTTACTAAAAATTTCATCTTCTTTTTTTGACCACCTAGGGAAAGCAATCGTACTATTTGCTCCTACTTCACAAGACAGTTGTTTAAAAACTTGATCAAAACTAGAGGACCATTTTTTAAATACTTCAGGTAAAGTTTCAAATGCATTTTTCATTTCTAAAAATTCATTTTGAAAGAATTTAATATTAGATTGAAAATGCTCCTCTTGTTCACTTTCACTTAAAAGCGAATAAGATTGACTCATCAATGGAACGGCAGCTTCAATTTTTGACAATACTGAAGACCATCCATACCTAGAAATAAATTCAGAAAAAACCTCAGACTCTACAAGTTTGTCCTGAAGAAATTCTTCATATATTCTGTGTACCCTCTCGAATTCAACCATTTGAGGCTTTAATCTTAACTGAAAATCTAAGTGATATTCAGTCATGTTTTTAAAAAAATAACCATGGAGTGTATCAATAGAAACAAGCTCCTCAACTCGTTCTACCAAAAATATATCTGTGCAGGCATTTAGAATACGCTCTTTTAACTCTTGAGTAGCTTTTCTAGTAAAAGTAACAATAGAAATTTGACTTTCAAATGATGAATCTTTTAGTTTTTCAATCACATCATCTACAACAAATCTTGTCTTACCAGCCCCTGCACCTGCACTTATAATATTTAATTTTTTTCCGAGTAAATCCATGATACCTGACACCATTGTTTATATGAACACGAAGCGCAATCCTGCTTTTTAAGCGGTTTAGGACTCCAATCACCTGCATTCATTTTTGTTGTAAGATTCCCCGCCAGTTCTATCATTTTCTCTCTAAATAACTCATAAGCCTCAGTTGAATCTTTTTTCTTAGGTAAGAATTCACTTAACATCCCAGCATCAAGAGTTAGCCCCCTTTTTCTTTCATTTGTTCTAAAGGGAAGAAAATACGCACCACCCAGTTCATAACTACTAAATAGTTTTTTAACAGCTTCAGCATAAAAAAATAACTGAAAATGTCCTTCCTCTAGCCAATTTTGAAAGGGTACAGACGTAGTCTCTGATAGTTTGTAATCAAATACGTAAAGTTTGTTACTTAATAGGTCCACCCTATCTATTATTCCTTTAATCTTTGGTAAAGACTCATCTAAAGTAAATTCAAATTTATATTCAAGCTTATAGGACTGTACTTCAGGTATTTCTGACTTAATTTTATTTTCATGATCAATAAATCTTTTAAACTCAGCCATTAGATAAGGCTTAAAGGCTTCATAAGGGATTAAAAAATGACCTTGTGCTAGTTTTAACTTTTCATCTAATACCATAGCTAAACTTTCTTCTGACAAATCTTTAGATTTTAATAAATCATAGGCTATTTCATGATAGAGGGACCCTAATGTAAGTCTACTCGGATTTTTTTCAATTTCTTGACCTATATTCTTCATCCTATATTTTTCGATAACCATCCTAAAGGGACACTTAATATAAGCCTGTAGTTTTGAAGAGCTTATTTCAGAAATCTGCTTAGATGTTTCTGAGGAATTAAAATTTTCTACTATTTTTTCTCTTTCAGGATTTTTTTTATCTAATTGTTCTGATTTTTCTTTATATTCAAATTTAAATATCTTATCTACTGATAATTTTTTTGAAGCCTGCCCTTGGAAATCATATCGACTTTGCATAAAGCTCACATTCCGACTTTCTAAGGAATTAAAATAATGTTCCCATTTCATTTTCTTATCTTCTAAACCATGGGCAATAGGCTGAATTCCAAACAAACTTTCAATAATATTTTTAACTTCAATATTTTGAGAATAAAAATTAAATTCTAAAAAATGAACCTCATCAGCTTCTTCAACAAGAAACCAATCATCTAATGTGAGTATTTTAATTTTCTCATTATTATAGGCAACAGATTTTTTTCTAGAAGCATCAATAACTTGCTCTAAATAATCAATCCACTCTGCAGGCTTAAGGCTTAGCCACTTAGGTACATCAAGACTTACTTTTTGAAGTATATCTAAAATACTCTCTGGGTAATCATTTTCTTTAACCGTTGTTATAATAAAATTTTTAATAAATTCTTCAAAATTATGAGCCTCAAAATGAACTTTCTCTTGATCTAATATAAGTTGGCTTTCAATATCTCCATTCATCCATTCTTTGTTGATTTGATAAATCTTTTTATCTCTTTTTATATCAGAATCACTAGCTAGATGCTTGATTTCTCTATGACTTAAGGGACTAATTTTTTTCTTATACTTTAAGAATTTTTTTTCAAATAGATTATTCTTAAGATCATGATTTAAAGTATAGGAGCACCAGATACTATTTTCACTCATATACTCTAAAGATTTCAATAAATTTAAAAATCTTGCCTTATCTTCAATAATAAGAGCTATTTTTTTATCGCCATTTATCTTAGAGTAATAGTTTAAAAAATCAGATGATTGTTTTATTTTTATTCCATCATAGATTCTTTTAGATTTAGAAGGATTTTTAACTATTGAAATAGAAACTTTATATTCTTGATTTAAAAATTCCCACAAAAAAAGATATTTTTCATATTCAATTGAATTTAAGTAAATTGTGAAATGAGAATAATTCACTACTTCATTTATTTTTTTAGTATTATGAGATAATTTTACTAAATAAGGAGCCCAATTTAACAAAAAGTATTTTTGATCTATTATGTAGTTTAAAATGACTTTAGCTAATCGATATTCATCCCTGATTTGATTTTTTTCATTTAACTCAAAAACTTCAGTGTTCTTAGATAAAATTTCTTCCATGATTTCAATATATCTATTTGAATCCTTAACCCTGTCTTGTTGATATTTTTCTTTGAGTTCAATTTTAATAATTTTTTCAAGTAAAGTTCTACTCATGATTTTCCAATCACCTAAATACTCATCAG
>CALGNA010000094.1 GCA_937958795.1 uncultured Bdellovibrionales bacterium
ACTGGTCACAATCTAATCCTCATTCAAGTGGCAACTATTTAAAAAGCACACAAGATTACGAAACAGATTTTCTTGGCTTCAAACCAACTGGGTCTTACTCTATGAACACTATTGGAATCCAAGACTTCACTTGCTGGAACCAACTTAACGCTGGAGATACATGGAAAGGAAGATTGTTGGCTGACAGGTACAATGCAATCGGTGCAAGCTCTGACGGCATAGCTGTCGACATCTGCGGTAACTTTGCTACAGAACTTGAAGTTCTAGCTGATAACATCATTGAACTCACAACTTCTTTTCAACTTTCTGGACCAACACCTGTTGTTAGCAGCTTAATCGTTACAATAAATGACATTGAAATAGCTCAAGACGAAAACAATGGCTGGAGCTACGAAGAAGCAACAAACATGATTCACTTTCATGGAACGGCCGTACCAAATGTTGGTGACCAGGTTTATGTAACTTATGACCCTTCAAGTTTAGGTAACTAATAGCCGATAGGTGTCTTGTAATGAAACACCACAAAAACTTACCCATAACTTATTGCCTCTTAGCAATAGGTTTACTTATTTCTAGCTGTACACTTTATGAATCCGGTGTCACTGTTGAAGATCTTTCCGATGATCCATCAGCTTGTATTACAAACTGCCCCATCTCTCCAGACACAGACCTTTTAAGACTAACAATAGAAGGCCCTGATCCTGTTGTCATACCTCCAAATTATAAATGTTTAGACAATCAATTCAAACCCTACGGTGCCTATAGCTTAGCCTCAGGCACCGCTCCGGATGTTTTCTTAACTTGTTTAATTAACTTCTCAGCTCTTTGCCAAACAGGTCCCGACTATGTAAACTCTAACCACAAAATTCAAATGAGGGTATACAGCATAACCGACACCGCAAATGCTACACCTCTATATGAACAAGAAAACTTTATTTGCCAAAAAGGAAGATCAAATCTTTTTCTTAACCTCGCAAGACCAGAATTACGCGATAGCTCAGGGCTCGTACAGTCATCTTATAATGTTGAGCTTACACTCGTTATTACAGTAGACGGACAAGATGCCTCTACAAATAGAGCCAAGCGAAGTTTTAGAATCCAAATACCAGGTGAATCCTAAGTTACTCTTACTAAAACTAAAAAAGGAGCCAGTGAGGCTCCTTAATAACAATATAAATATAGGTTACTATAGATTCATCCTATCTATAGACAGAGCATCTTTACATGTTACAGATTTATCCTCACGACTGTCGCAGTAACCCATTAAAACCATAAGATTAGAATACTGATTTTCTGTATCAGAATACCTTCCCAAAGTATCAAATACAGAGTCGACAGACTCTACTATTTGATCTTCACTACACAGAGTAACAAGAGTAAATAAATCATCTAAAACCAAACTCCAATTTGGCATCCTATTATCCGCACCTCTATACATAGCAAGTGTTGGTCTCCACTTGTTTTTTTCGCTCACAAAGTAACTTACCTTGCTCTGACATATATTATTTTTTTCACGTTCAATTTCCTTCTCAAGCATAGCTGTTAAAAATGAAGTAAAACTACTTTTATTTTCAAAAAAGTACCTCAAAGTTGTTGGGTTATCAGAAAAACCACCCATCAGAAAAGAATCTAAGATTTTATCCTTAGATACACCAAGAACAGATAGATCTACACTTGTACTCAAGAAACTTACTATTAATTTTTTATCTGAAGAATTCATAAGATATTGAACATACTCACTCATTATAGCACTTATAGAACTCAAAAACTCATCTACCGAACTCTCCGGATATGTGCTTCCAAATTGGTCCTTTATTGTTATTAACTTTTGAGTATAGTCTAACAACATACTAACAACTAAGTACATAGAACTACAGTTCGATGCAGCTTCCTCAACTAATGCATCAAATACACCATTAAAAAATGTGAATTTTCTTACATTATCAGTAGACAATTTACCTAAGATGTCCCTAAGAACATATAAATGTATATCTTCATTATTAAGCACATATCTATTAATAAGATCCTTAGCTGTATCACTTGTATTAGCTATCCTAGCTTGGTGGTCCCAAACTAATTTACTGTCCTGCATGGATTGATATCTATCCCTATTCTCATAACTCTCTTTATCATGAGAGAATTCAAAAATAGTAGGATCACATATAAAATCCCCGGCAAAACTTTGCACACTTAAAAACAGCATCATTGATGCCACAATTATCTTCTTCATAATTACCTCCATATTACCAAAAAATGTCAAAACAACAAAAAAAGGACAAAACTTGCCACTCAGGAATACCCCAAAGAGAGCTCTTATCTTCTTAGCGCCTAAAACATCATGAACGAATAAAGTTATTCAATTTCTATGCCAAAAATAGTAAATTTTTGTTTACTTAAAACTACAAAATAGTCAGAATGGAAAACCCCATAACAAACCATAAGAAATTTCTATTTTTTTACTTAAGTAAAAAATTTGGAGCTAATAACACTCTCTTTAACCTAGCTACATATTAGAATAGAATTGATCAGGACTAAAAAGTTGCTTATCCTCTGATTCATGAAAAATTAAGCTGTAGTCCAAATGACCTGAATCACAGTAATACCGATTGCTTAAACTTTCTTTAGGTACAACGACCTGCAAAGATGTGCCAGGATTAAGAAAGTCTATAAATTCTTGAAAAACTTGATATTGCAAATCTCGATTGTGTATGACAATTTCCGAAGGCAATAGACTCTCACCTTTATCCTCTTCAACTCCTATAAGTTTAAAGCCATTTTTCTTTTCAACGTTACAGGAAGAAAATTCATTGTCATACTGTGGATTTGGATCCAATTCAATTTTAGCGGGCCCTAGTATTATACAGTTGTAGTTTTGTGCTTCGCATGAAGATTTTAGCTTTAAAAAATACGAAACAGTTTTATAAGCGAGCAAGCACTCATTCAAACTTATATTTGTTAAACAATAATCACTTGGCTTGAGTAAGCTCATGATTTTGTTAAAACATTCCCCTTGCCAACAATTAGAGTCTAGAAAAGGGTTAGCTTCAGACTCAGTCTTATCTTTTGCAAAACTCAGCGCCAGACTAATTTGGTCTAAATATTTTTCATTAAACCTAACATTATAGTAAGTATTAGTACCCGAAATTATATAAAGCGTTATGTTCTTCTTTAATTTTACATCAGCATCTTCAAATATACTAACAGTCGATGCTCCCCTTAAAAGCTCGTTAGGAAAAGTTATATCTGGAGCTGCAAAATTATAACACCCATCTTCCCCCATCAAAGGAACAATCCCACACTCACCTTGGCTAGCTAAGCCTGCTTCAAGAAAGAAACCTAAAGAATCCCCAATGATAATAGCTTTTAAGTTTTCATCTGAAAGACTGATTTGTAAATTTTCAACCGTTAAGTCATTTGCTAACAACCAAGAAAAAGGAAATGAATTCAATAATATAAAAATCAAAATCCACTTTTTTAATATCATAATGACCTTATAAACCACATTTGACTTTTAATAAATAGGGCGACTTTAAATCAAGTGAAAACACAGGCTCCACACCTGGGTTTTTCAATAAATTCACCATTTTTTCTTGAGAGTCTACACTAAATAGGCTTAAGAAGAATTCATCAGCAAGCGTTTCGTCACTAACCTCACAAGCTAAAAAAGGAGCTCTATAACTTTCAGTAGGTTTTACAAACTGGCAAATGTTTTCTGAGTCGATATAATGAGGATTTACACAATAGTTATTTACTGTGTCTATCAACAAATCGTAGAATACAAAAGCACTCGATATAACTTCAGGAACCAATACAGGTAAGGTTCTTTTTGAAACGCCATAGAAATAATGAGACTCTATTTCTGAGCCATAAGAAACAAGCTGACTTCTAATGTTATTCCAAAAGTGATTTTTTTGAGATACATCAGTATCTAGGACAAGATGGTAAGAAGATTCCATTCTTATAATTTTGTCAGTTACTGAAGTATCTGGTTCCTTTGGAATAAATTCTACAGGATCAGTAGCCAACACCTGCATTGATATAAAAAAAATTAGGACTGAAAGTTTAATACTTATATTTTTCATCAGACAATAAGTAAGTAAAAACAGATGAATCGTCAATGAACGCAAACGACTCGTTCTAGGGCAATGATTATGTTACTTTTTAATACACATCTCTTACTCTTGATAAACTTTTAGGTTGCTTTGGCCACACCTTGATCTCGCCAACGACCCTGTCTATATAAAGCTCACAAGGAAGGGGGGATCCATGTACCAATTTTTAGTTTTATCAAAACTCGTGTTATTGAGTTTAATAGCTCTATCCATAAACCACAAAAGCTTTGCAGACCATCCTGCACCCTATGTCGAAACACGACACTTTAGGCTCGACCACTCACCAGTAGGAAGAAACATCCAGGATGTTTTAAGGCATTGGGTACCTCATGAGGTGGTTTTCATTCATCCAACTACAAAGCAGGGTGAAGTACTCCCCCTTGATCAAGAGACTGTTTCATCTGTAAAACTTCTCTTTAACCGCTTAGATAAACATTATTTTAACTTTGGCTCCACAAAGCCGCTGGCTCTCAGTCACGCATTTGATATCACTGGAAAAGTTTCAGCGTTTTTATTTGACTCTTGCTTTTCTGATTTGAAATGGTTCTCTACAGTTGATAGGAATAGCTTTAAGGGTTTTATAGAAGATACTATTTTTAATAAGACCCCCACCTTAAAGCTATATGACGTAAAAGAACCAGTTACGACTCTCCTATCTAATATGATCTTTTCACTAGCTGAACTTTTAGAGTTGAACCAAACCATTAGCTTTAAAGACTTTAATACAAATGTAGAACTCTATTTTGATGAACGACTCAATAACGAAAAGCATCAGGTCATTATTTTTAATTCTCTTAATGTTTTTTACGACAACTGTCTTTTAATTGAAGCTATTGAGTCCCTTTAAACAGACTCAAATTGTGCTCGCATAAGTAGAAGAAATTGAATTTGACTTCACTAGCAAGTCGACAAAATATGCCTGAGAGTCAGAGCGATAGTTAGAACAACAAGGAGCTGCAAAAATGTCAGAAAATCATATACCTCAGGTTTATATTATTACAGGCTCTGGATCAGGGATCGGCAGAGCTATTTCTCAAAAATTAGATTCTAAAAACAACTATTTGGTTTTAGCGAGCCGACGTAAGGAGGCTCTCCTTGAAACTCAAAAAACACTCAAACATTCGGATTCAAAAATACTTAGTTTAGACCTAGAAAATTCCAAATCCATAAATGATTATGTTACACAAATATCTTCTCTTTTAAGCTCTCTTGGAGCAACCTGTATCAAATCTCTTATACATAATAGTGG
>CALGNA010000095.1 GCA_937958795.1 uncultured Bdellovibrionales bacterium
TGCACTAGTCACTAAAAGTGTTGACGATTGCTCTCTCAGTTAGCAGTTTTTATATCTTTTATTGAGTTTCTGTCACCTCCATTTTTTCGTTTTGTAAATTTAATAAAGAGGCGTCAGCCTCTTTATTTCTTATAGCCTCTCCGTTAATCACATAGCGTTCATACTGCTTGTACCCTGCTTCTAAAGTCTCATAAGGGGTTTTTCCAAGACAGCGCTTGCCCTGATTTGTACGGTCGTAGTTGTAAACCTTCATAAAAATTTGCAAATCTTTATCTAGATCCTCTAGCCTTGTGTACAATTTTTTTCTAAACGCTATTTTATAAAACTCTTCTAAAATAGTTTGGTTTAGTTTTTCTGTACTCCCGTTTGTTTGCGGGTGTCTTACTTTTGTTCTTGTGTGCTCGATGTCATTTAAGTGTAAAAAAAGATCATAGTTATGTGACTCTTTTGGACCACAGTACTCTCTTCCATTATCTGTAAGTATTCTTAAGACTTTCATGTGTTCTTTATCAAAAAACGGTAACACTAAATCATTTAGAACATCAGCTGCTGTTAGTGCAGTCTTTTCTAAATATAGTTTTGCAAAACCAAAGTTAGAGTACGTATCAATCACTGTTTGTTGATATATCTTTCCGACACCTTTTATGTAACCGACATAAAAGGTGTCTTGGCCTACCAAAAATCCAGGGTGATGAGTCTCTACTTCACCAAAAGCTTGCTTTTTTTCTTTTGCAGACTCCAGGGCTTGGACCTGGCTTTCTGTTAAAACAACACCAGCTTTAGCTGAGTGTCTTTCTAAACACTTTAGCTTTAGGTCTTTTTTCTCTAACTTGTGCCTTAACCAGATGCTTCTTATCCCACCTGAGCTTATAGGAATTCCTTTTCTCTTAAGTTCATTTGAGGCTCTTACTTGACCATGAGTTGGGTATTCTAATGCGTAATCTAAAACAGCTTTTTCAAAGGCTTTCGGCACTCTATTTCCAACTCTAGCTTTAGTTCTAGATTTTTCTAATAAACCTTCAATGCCAGACTCTCTAACAGCTTCTTTAATGTCATAGTAATGCTGCCTACTATAACTCCTAGACGTTTACAGGCCAAGGTTATATTCCCTAACTTTTCTCCTAATTCTAGTATATTTAATTTTCTTCTTATTATATATTGTTCTTGAGTCATGGACTCTCCTTTTTTTGTTAAAATTAATTTTTTGCTTAAACTAATTCTAACTGAGAGAGTCCGTGTCTTTTATACCTTCACGACTTTAGCACTGTAAACGCTTTTAAATTCTCTAGCACTTCAAGCTTAAATGACCTGTGTCTAACTCCCTAATTATTCTTAATTTATGTTCATTGGTATATCTTTTTCTTGGTTTTCTCACCCATCTGTCCATCTTTTTCTCTCTTTTTTAAGAGGTAAAAGTGTCCAGTTCAATTGGGAGGTCACATACTTTACTTTAGTTTAGAAGTACAATAAATTCAAGTTTAGCTTACTGAAAAATGTTACTCTCTTAGAAAAACATAATATTTAAAAGAGGTTGCTGTGTATTATATCTTTCTTTTTGCTATTCTTTTTTCTTCAGTTGTATTCGCTTTAGAAAAACATGATCCCGTATATTTTCTATTTGATAGCTCTACAATTCCAGATAAAAACTTAAATCTTAAGGTATTTGAAGCGGGTGATTACTTTTTAATCGAAGGTTATTCTGATCCATTAGGTGAAGAGTTCTACAACCTCCAGTTAAGTAAGGAAAGAGCAGAAAGTGTTAAAGAAAAGATTGCTACTGAGTATGACATTGATAAATCTCGAATTAAAATAAATTTTTATGGAGAGGATACAGATTTTACTAAGCCAAATAAATTAAAAAGAAGAGCTGACATTACATCTGGAAGTATCAATGAAATAAATCGCATTATAAATGGTGCAGATTTTGAATTAAGTTCTAATTCTGGTGACCAAAATGAGCTTGAGTACAGTGAGAGCAACCAAACTGAAGAATTGGATATTATATCTAAACCAAGCCCTCCATTAGAAGAAAAAGAGGTAAGGTCTATATCTTCTGAAGATTTTCAAAATGAAAAAAATCATTATAAGCGTAATAGTATAGGGTTAAAAATCAACTCTTTTCATTCTGAGCTTTCGGCAAAACAAACAAGTGGAGTTGGAGTGGGCTCAAGTGCTAGTGGAATACTTACAGATCCAAATTTGTCTGGAGAAATCTCTTATGGATTTAAATTGACAAAACCTTTAGAAATAAAGATAGTGCTTGATTTTAAAAATTATATTTTTTCTTCTGACTTAGACACAAAAATTGCTGAAACTCAAAAATATTTTGCTTTTAATCCAGGAATTAATCTTGTATACAGTTTGAGCCCTAGATTTAAAGTATCTTTTGATTTGTATTCATTTGATCAAGCTTTTTATGGAGCCAATGGATTAGGTAATTTGATTTTTGATTATGATCGTTTACTAAGATTTGAATTTCAACCTGAATATTTAATTTTAAATAAAAAAAGTTTTAATTTGGGTTTTGGTGCCATTGGGACGTATCACAGTAAGACAGACAATATCTCAAGCGCATTTGGGTGGGGTTCTGAAGTTTTTATTAATGCTTTTTATGGTAAAAAATTAAGATTTCATGTAAAGTACTATGATATCAGGTACGATTTTGTTTCGAGCAAAATTAATAACGAGCTTTTAGAGCTAGGGATCGGTTATAAATGGGCATTTTAAGGTTATCATTTTTTATATTTTTATTTTTTCTTTCTAGTTGTAAATTTCAAAATAATTTATTAGGAGACGAAGCAAACATCGATGCAAATCACGCTCCCCCATTGACAGGAACTGTTGAACTTGGAATTTCTACAGTAGCTGATCAAGTTCTTGATGAAGATTCTACCAGTGGCCCAATTTTATTTACTATTACTGGTTCTGGCTTGGATTGTGATGCAAACGTTTCTGCTAATTCTGATGATACATCAATTATCGATTCTTCAGGTATTGTTATCGCTTCTAGTGGTGAAGACTGTACCATTACTTTAAGTCCTATAGCTGATGCTAATGGAGGTCCAGTTTTAATCACTCTAACTGTTTCAATATCGGGCGTTTCTGAAGAAACGAGTTTTAATCTAACTGTAAATGAGGTCAGCGATCCTTTTACAATTATGGGGACAGTTGCTGATGGTGAATTGCTTGAGGTCGATAATTATGGTCCAGACTTTGATGCTTCCTCTTCTCATCAGTGGTTTTCAGACGGAGTTGCAATTTCCGGAGCCACAGGAGCAACCTATACTACGACTGCAGCAGATGAAGGAACAACAATGACTCTTGAGCTGGACGGAGTGCAAGTGTCACAGAACTCTTTAGTTACTCAGTATTAT
>CALGNA010000096.1 GCA_937958795.1 uncultured Bdellovibrionales bacterium
AAGTGCCTTTTTTGAGGCAACCCTTTGTTTCGCCCATATACCGAAATCTTCTGAAATGTTTCGGTGCCACCGGTAGGTAAAACTTGGCAACTCCCCCTTCGATAAACCAGGGTCTTGAAGGTCTTTGACCAAGATTCCAAATGGAACAAGAAAGAAATAAAAAGCTGCTATGGCAATTGCCGTGCTTACAATCACCAGCAGTTTGGCGGTTAACTTTTTCGCATGCTCAATCACCCAGTGCTCTCCAATGATCGTTCAACTAAGTATCTGTTTCATGGCCCGGAGTGCAGTGAGCAGGCGCTAGAGGCATTGGCTGGTCTGGACACGGTCAGTACTTCCGATAAGCTATTTATACCTGATGATTCAAGCTTTGGATTAAAATAGATAGTTTGGCATGTATATAACGTAATTCGGTGACGTCATAAGAAATTTCTTCTCTTGATGCAGAATCAATTTTTAATAGTAACTCTTGAAACTTATTTTCAACTATTTCCATTAAGTCATTGATTCTTCTTTTTATAAACCGAGACCTCCGAAGTTGTACTCTTGCCGGCCTATTTAGTAGTAGTAACTTAATTTTAAATTTGGTTCTAGAGCAGTCATTATCAGAAATTGCTCCGGTGCTCTCAACTACATAATTTTTTACCCTATTTACAGTAAACGGCTCAAAGAAAGCAATTTCTGGCTCAAGTGGCCAATGATTGCTTTTAAGACGGTTACACTTTGGACAGGATAAAACTAGATTGGTAGGGTCATTCGGCTCGACATCATCAATGTCTTGGGGCTTAAAATGATCTAACTGCATCCCCTCCCCACCCATCTCATCTAGATCAATATCACAATAAACACATCTTCTTCTGCAATCTTCGGTTATTTCACATCTATAATGAGAGTAATCACTGTAGTAGTTTCCATTTTTAGTTCTAGCATACTCAGCTCTTCTGGTAATTTCTGGATAAAACACTTATTTCTTACCTGTGCTTGGATTAATCTTTTTCTCTATTTCATCCAATATTTTTTGTTGTTCATCTAGCTTCTCTCTCATCGTCTTAGCATCCTCAGATTCCAATAAGTTAAATTCAGCTGATCTGATCACATTCAGACCACTTAACTCTTCATCTTCTTCTTCCGTCAAAGAATCCAAAACTGACTTCTCAAGTAACTCATAAAGCCTCTCTGACCGAAACTTCTTGGTTCTTTGATACTTATTCGCGTGACTCCTAATTAGGTTTTTTACTTCTTCGGTTGGGTTGGGTGAAAAGTTGTTCTTTGCCAACACAAAATCGTATTCACCAACCATATACTCCAAGTCCTCGGGATGTGAAGTAAGTATAAAAATAGGGATATCTTGATTATAAAGCCTATACATTTCTGCTATATCAGATCCCGAATAATCTGCTTCACCGGTCTCATGCAAAATTTGATCAAAAATAAGGGAGATGATGTCGCCTTCAGAGCTGATCAAAAATTCACACATTTTTTCAACAGTAGGTTGTGGAGCCAAAGCTTCAACAACTATCTCGTCTACAAACGCCTGTATGATTCTTGGGGGTATTAGTGTTCTTTGATCTCTATCTTCGTCTATGTATATGACTTTTTTAACCATCTTTACTCATCCTCATTCCCCTAGTACTCAAAGGTAATTTTATTTCAAAGCCTGCACCACCAAGTTCACTTTTACATACTGCTCGAATATTTCCGCCCATATGATCCACTACAATATTTTTCACTATAGACAGCCCCATACCTGTCCCTAATTGTTGACCTTTAGTGTTTTTCTTGGTGCTAAACATCGGATTAAAGATTGAGCCAACGTCAATTTTTTTTATTCCCTCTCCAGAGTCATTTATTAGTAATTTAAGGCTTTTTTCCATATTTCTTGTGACAAACTCGACGTTAATTCTCCTTTTATTTTTTGGAGTTCTCCTGAGTGCGTATATCGAATTTGAAATCAAATTAATAAATAAACTCTCAAAATCAATTTCAAATGCTGATACTTTAAATTCTTCACTATCGCTCGTAATAGTCAGGGTAATATTTTGACGATTTAACGAGGGCTTAAGTACTTTTTCAATTCTCATCATCACGTTAAATGGGTTTATGTCTTTCCTTTCCCTTTTTGAAGGTTTTATGCTTTCTATATAAAATGATGAAAAACCTTGCAAAAATTGAGTCTTGTCTTCAAGAATTTCAAAAAGATTAGACTGAGATGGAGACAGTACTACTCCAGAGTCAATAAGATCATGCTTTAAATCGGCCGTACTCATTACAGCTGCATTTGCATCTTGTGTAGTTTCATGTCCAAAAGCTATAGCTAAGATGCCAATCGAGGCTAAATTTGAAAGGGTGTCTTTTTGATTTTGCAGGTCTTGCCTTTGTTCCTCATATGCCTCTTTTTGCTGAGCTGATGCAGCTTTAATAGCTTCAACATTAGACGCGTATTTATCTAGCTTTTCTTCAAGAGTCCTAATAGATTCGGAACTGCCACCAACACTTGCTAACTTTAATTCATCTATACCTTTTTTTAACTCATCACCAGACTTAGCCGCATCTTTCTCGGCCTTTGATAAACTTTCAGCAGCCTTATTTACAGGGGAATCATTTTTTTGCCTTATGTTTCGAGCATGTTCATGGGCTGCCTGTTCGAAACGATAGATAACAGCATTACAAAAGCTTTGTAAGTGCTCAAAAGCAACTGTTTCAACGAGACCTTCCCTGTTCGTTTGATCAGCTAATCCTATATTTTCAATTCGGCTTATATGAACAGCTCCAATCAACTGATAAATTTTAGCTTTCCAACCACCTTGAGCCATACCACCAGGACTACCTTGCGCACTTCTACTTATATTTAACCAGTCACCTTTCCCTGACTGCTCCCCATAAGGAAGGACACGAAAATGGTCACGATAAATACTAAGACCGTAGTTTTTCTTAAAGAATTTACTAGCCTCTCTGGATGGGGAACTTTCAAAAATGTCACTTTTTCCTAATTGAAAGAAATACATCTCAAAGCTAAGTGCTCCACAGAGGGGTTCTTTAATTTCTGAGCTTGTAAAGCTTTCCCATGGCTCATTATTTATTGGTTCAGATATTTTTCTCCCACTTTTATCTTTAACCAACATATCAACAACAAAGCTCTTTTCTTCATTTTCATTTTTGGACTTAAGAACTTTTAATCTTGCTTCAACCTTTATTAGAGACTCATCAAGATATGAAGTTGATGATAACTCTCCATCAAGGCTTTCATTTCCACTATCAAAAAATATTTTAAAACCCTCACTTTTTTTAAAAGGAGAGACTAGATATGTCAACCGTGTATTAAGCGCTGAAAGAAACTCTTCGTTCCAGTCATCTTTAAGATCAAACAGATAAATTGATGTCCCTTTATCTGATCTATTTTTATAATAAACTTCACCTGATTTGCTTTTAGCTGGAAGATCATGAGTATATATATCATTTAAGATTTCAGAAAGTTTGGTATTTAAAGCCTCATACTTTTTCCATTCTACATTGATTTCTAATGCAGT
>CALGNA010000097.1 GCA_937958795.1 uncultured Bdellovibrionales bacterium
TTTTATATTTGGCAGTCTAATTTGCCTAGTTAACCTATCTTTTCTTTCTCTTTCAGTCTTTTAAGTCATGAATTGTTTAAATGAATAGAAAGAGCTAAATCAGTAAAAGAGATAAGTATCTAAAAGGGGTGGGGGCTTCATGAAGATTATAGTGCTGCTATTTTGTAGTTTGATTCATTTAAGTTATGTCAGTGGCGCTTCACAATTGAATCCATCTGAAGCCATAACAGAAGATGTACAAGCGGGTGTGGTATATAATAAATTAGATCCTAATAAAAATGATCTAGAGTTTTGCGAATCAGGCTCATTTTTAGATGGTGAAAATCGTTTGTGTTTTGATTTTGAGATAGATTATTCAGAAGAAGATAAGAGTTTATTTATTTCCAAAGTGAGGATGAAGACAGAGTTACTTAAATCATCCTATATTTTAGATATTAAAGAATTCAGTTTTCAATTTTTAGATCAAAACAACAAAAAAGTTTATACTGAAAACCTATTTGATAAATTTGAACAAGGTATAGATACAAATATTAATTTAGGCTACTTAGCCCATCAAGGCTATGCTCTGGGGCAATTCAATGATGCCAGTGATCAGTTTTATTTAAATTTAAACTTGAAGCTATCGTGGGAAAAGATTGATGACGTAAGAGAGCCTACTCTTACGGTCGAAGAAAGGCGTTTGAAAGTCATTCAAGATCCAAAAATTAAGAAGATCTTTCCTGAAATGATGCAATTCAAACGAGATCGAATATGCGCTTTGAAATCTGGCTTGGTTTACTGTTGGGGTGGAGATGAAGTAACGGTAAAAAAATACATAGAGAATCCAAAATTAAAGAGAATTATGGGAATTAAGGATACTGAACATGAAGTGATAGAAAATTATAACTATAGGTATAGTGCTCGTGCTTGGGATAGAGGGAGCTGTTGGTCTGTAAAGTTTTTAGAATCTGGGTCAATTGGCAATATTTGTGGAGACTCTGATAAGTACGCTAAAGAATCAGAAAAAATTGAGCGTCAAATCAGCAGAGATGTGTTTGTGCCAGAAGTTGTTTTGGGTTCAAAAGAAGACCCAGTTTTAGATATCGTATTTAATCAAGATATCTATGAGCCATTTGATGAAGGCATGTATGAGTATACAGCATGTGCTGTGTTTTCTGGAGCACGTCTTAAGTGTTGGGGTGAGAAAAAAAATAAAACAATAGGTTTGTCATATAGACAAAATGCTCCTGTTATTTCTTTGGCAGTAAGAGCAGAACAGCCTTTTGTTAAATTAGGGACTCTTGATGAGGAGATAGTTTCTCTTCAGGCCATCAAAAAAACATTTTGTGCACTTATGAGCAGTAAAAGGTTTTTATGTTGGGGAGATAATGATCATGGTGAGCTTGGTGTAGAATCTGATCCTGATCCTTTTGATAGAGTTGAAGAGAAGCATTTTGATATGTCATCGGCACGTTATGTGGATACAAACAAAGTAAAAGCACGTCAGGTTTATTCAGCAAAAGGTAACACTCATGTATTTTGTTCCACATTAGAGAATAATCAAATTATATGTTGGGGACTTAATAACTTCGGGGCTTTGGGTGTTCCTGGTGGTTATAGTTTCTGGGGGGAAGTAGGGAAGAAGGGTTTATTGGCTCAAGTAGACTTTGGTAAACTAGACTTGGTGGGTTCGGAGTTTCAAGTTGGAACTTCTTCGCGGTGTTTATTGTTATTAACAAAAAAAATGAAATGTTGGGGTTTTCCTTCGATTACAGGCCACCAGGAATTAACTAAAGATGGGCCTTATGAGTATTTGAGAGATCCTAATTTGTTTGTGCCATTTGAAGAAGATGTAAAAGAATTTTATGGACTACATGATGGCAGAGGCTATGCCTTGCTAAAAAATAATGAACTGTGGACATGGGGTTCGAGTTCCTATGACAATTTGCAAAGTTTATTCAAAATTCCAATTGTTGGTAAAAAAATTAGGTCACTTCATTTTCCAATTCAAACTGCAGATAGAGCATGTGTGAGCTTTTATGACAGTAGTTTTAAGTGTTGGGGGAGTAACTACTATGGACAAGCTGGCGCAAGTGAGAAAAGTTATTCAATTGATCTTATAAACAGTAAGCGCATCGAAGATTTGGAATATGTTTTGTTAAGTGATTTTAAAATAAGTAAATTTTACCTATTTGATTCTGTTAATTGTATTTTATTTGTAAATGGAAAAGTAAAGTGTTGGGGAGATAATAGGTATGGTCTTGCTGGTCAGAACAATGGAGATCTAAAGATTGGTGATATGCCAGGCGATTTAGAAAGCTTAGATTACATACACTTAAGTGATGATTTGAAAGTAATGGATCTGCATAGTTTTGCTAGTACTCATATTTGTGCAGAGTTTGAAGACCATAGCTTAAAGTGCTGGGGAAAGCTCTTTAGAGACCAAAAAGAAAAAGAAGCTGCTGGTGGACGCACTTTTGGCAACGGAGATATGAAGGGAATACAATTTATTAGGTTTGAGTAATAGTCTTAAATTTTGTTGCAGAAGGATCAAGTCTTTAATTTTGCTCTGCAGTAACTCAATTTTATCTAAAGACGTGGGGTTAGTAGATATTTATGAGCTAAGAGAAGAGGTTATTGGGTATCTTTTAGAAAATTACTATGATTGATGATTCATAAATATAAAATTTATGAGTTTGATGTTTTGAAGATACAAACTGCTGTTTAGAATAACATAAGTAGAACTTATCTTATCAGATAGGATTAAAAATATCTTTTAGCAGTCTTTCATTTTTTTTAGTAAATGAGGCGGGAAACGCTCATGTTGGAAGTGGCCAACATCGACGTGTGCATCTAGGTGCTTCCAAAGGCATTTCCATGCCTTTTCTTCTAGAGTGTCTGTCTCTGATGGAGTGAGGGGTCTTTTGATCTCTTGTTCATAGAGTTCAACAAAAAGCTCCATCCAATCAAAAGGAGATAACTCCGAGTGATGCGGGTTGTGGATCATATCAATGACGATGTCTTCGACTAATTCTGAGTTATTCACAAGTTCAAGTCTATGGAAAAAAGAGGCTTGTGTCTTGTGGTTAGGACTATCATTATAGACGTAAGGCTAAGTTTATAATGGTAGGTTCTTAAAGATGCTGAATTACAAAGACATTGAAAAATGGAATAAGCAGGCAAATCTATTTTGTGGAAGCACAGTCGTTAAGGTTCACAACATTTTTGATGCTAAGGGAGTCGTACTTGAGCTCGCTCACCCTAAGATTAAGTCCTCTTTGTTTTTTGTATTTGATCTCGACTTAGTAAGGCCTTTCTTTGGAGTTTTTGAAAACAGACTTCCTATTCGATGTGAGCGTAAAAGTAAGCCTATGGGAGTTTTTTTAAAAGCCCACCTTGAGGGCATGGCGCTTGTTGCAGTTGAGCAACTAGGTGAAAAAGAACGAAAACTTCAGTTTAGCTTTAGCAGTGTAGGTAAAGACTTAGATCTTATGTTTGATCTTATTCCACACCGAGTTAATTTAGAAGTACAATTAGCTGTTAGTACGACAATCGATGGTGAAAAGTCTAAAAAACGCTCCAAGCCAGGCCTTAGAAAAATGACATGGAGAAAGGCAAAGCAAGAGCGGTCAGTTTCGACTTCCTCTGCAGATCAAAGCTTGCATCGAGTTACAAGTTTTGAGGTTCCAGATCGCAGCCTAGAGGATGTTTGCAAAATTTGGCTTAATAAATTTGATGTCCAAACTTCACAGTCTAATTCAAGCGACTTGAATCAAATAGAAGCCAAAGTATCAAAGTTACAGAAGGCTATATCCAAGGTAGAGAATGAGATAGAGTCAAAGGAAGAAAACCATCCTAAAAAAATAAAGAAATATTTTACAGCAAATGGGTCTCTTGAAAATTCACCTGGATGGATGAGAAAGTTTGAAGTTCTTGTTAAGCAAGGACGTTGGGACCAGGTCGACCTTAAGGCTCATCAGTGGGAGCAAAAGCTCACACGAACAAAAGAAAGAAAAAAAGAACTCATAGAAGATTTGGAAAACTTAAAACAAGGCAATGTGTCTGGTTCTGGAAGAATTTCTGGAGGACCATCTAAAAAAGCTCCTAATAGTCAATCAAACCATAAGTTAAAGCAGGCAACAAAAAAAAATCAGGGACCTGTGAAGTACAGAAAATTAGAGTGGAAAATCGATCATTGGGCTTACTTAGGTAGGAATGCAAAAGATAATTTGCAGCTCTTAAGAAGAGCACGACCCTGGTTTATTTGGGCACATTTAACAGATGAGCCGTCGTCTCATTTAATAATTGAAGTGACTAAGTCTGAAGTGCCTAGTTTTTTGGAATGGCAAACTTTAGCTTCTTGGTTGTTAAGAGAGGGCAGTAAGAGAAAACAAGATGGGCTTCAAGAAGGTGAGCAAATTGAAGTGATGTGGACGGAGTGCCGTTATGTTCGAACAGTTAAGGGCGGAGCTGGAAAAGTGGTTCCATCAAATTTAAAGTCTTGGATAGGGCCATACAAATAAATGTGTTCAGTGTAGAGCTTGAAAAACTGCGCTAGGAGTTGACCTGTTTTTGAGCTTTAGAGATTTTAAGGTCTAATGAAGTAAGTTTGGTTTAAAAAAGGAAGAGTTCAAAATGATAAGAGTTTCAAACTTAACAAAGAGCTATGGAGAAAGAGTAGCTATTGATGATTTGTCTTTTCATATTACTCAAGGACAGACAGTTGGATTTTTAGGCCCAAATGGTGCTGGTAAAACAACAACCATGAAAATCCTTACAGGGTATATGGCGCCGTCATTTGGTGAAGTCCTAATTGATGGAGTTGATGTTTTTAAAGATCCAGTAATGGCTAAAGCATCTATGGGCTATTTGCCTGAAAAACCACCTTTGTATATGGATATGAGGGTTCAAGACTATCTTAAATATGTAAGCCAGCTTAAAAAAATTGAAACTCAAAATCAAAAAAAAACCATTGATGAGGTTTTAGAAAAAACAAATCTTATAGAAGTTAAATCAAGATTTATAGGTCATCTCTCTAAGGGTTTTAAGCAAAGAGTAGGGATTGCGCAGTCTTTACTTGGTAATCCTAAGGTTATCATTTTAGATGAGCCAACCGTTGGACTAGATCCAAAACAGGTCGCACAAATTAGAGAAACCTTAAAATCACTTAAAAGTGATCATACACTTGTTATATCGACTCATATTCTATCAGAGGTAGAAGCCATATGTGATCGAGTTCTTATTATTGATCAAGGCAAGATTATAACTCAGAAGAGCTTAGAAGATTTAGATAGTCTACAAACTCAAAGTGAGCAGGTTGTTTTGGGCCTTAAAGATCAAAATCAAGAAGTTGTAAATCAGATTTTAAACTTAAGTTATGTTAAAAGTGTATCTAAAGAACAAAGACATTTAGTTGTAGATTTTCAAGAGAATGCAAAGTCATTAGATCAAGAATTGTTGAAGTATTTAGTAAACAATAGTTTTGAAGTTTTGGAGTTTAGGAGGCAGAAGTTGGATCTTGAAGATTTATTTATTCAGTTAACGTCTACTGAGTCTGAGGTGCCCTCAGAAGTAGCATTGGAGAATGTATGAGAATCATTTATTCAATTTTTAAGAGAGACTTCTTTTCATTGCTACTGAGCCCAATGTTCTTCTTTTTGGGAACAATGTATACGGCATTTTTAAGTTATAGATATTTAAGGACATTGTTTCAGTTTATTCAAATGAAGCAAATGCCGGGAGCTAACTCTATAAGTCAAAATATACATTTAAGTGTATTCGTCACTCATATGAACTTTTTTTATTTGGTCATGCTCATTTTAATACCTATATTTTCAATGAAGCTTATTTCAGAAGAAAGAAAAGAGGGGTCGCTGGATTTGTTACTAACAGCACCTATTACAACAACACAAATAGTTTTAGGAAAGTTTTTGGCAGGTTGGGGTATTATGAGTGTATTTTTACTTTTAGCCTTAATATATCCTGTCTTAACTGGATTTGTAGCAAAGTTTGATTGGGGACTTCTTTGGTCTTCGTATATAGGGATGTTTTTGACTTTAGGTTTATATGTTTCGTTTGGTTTATTTGCATCTAGTTTAACCAAATCATTGATTCTATCAGCATTTATCAGTTTTTTACTTATCATTATTATTATGATGTCTGGCGGAGCTGTGGCTTCCATTGGAAACCCCGTTTTATCTGATATAGCTCAGCAAATGGCCCTTATGATGCATTTACAAGATTTTTTTGATGGGCAGCTCAGTTTGAGTGGTTTTGTTTATATGATTTCTATGATGGTTTTTGGATGTTTTTTAACTCAAAAAGCCATCGAAGTAATGAGGTTAAAGTCATGAGTCAAAATTTAGTATCAGAAAAGAAAAAAGTGAAAAGAGGGCAGCTGTTTTTATTAATAGGTGCTATCTTTTTGGTCTTAGCCTTAATTTCTTATGCTATCTTACAGCTGTGGTACAATATCATGTCTGTTTTAGTGGTGCTTGGTGGGGTTTTTTGTGGAATAGCTTGTTTAATAAATTATAAGACTTATATAAATCTTTTAAGTTTAAAGTCGACCCGAAATGGTATGAGTATTGGGCTAGCTCTTTTAATTGGAGTTATGAGTTTAGTTTGTGTCAATTTTTTGGCAGTTAGATACGATAAATCAATAGATATCACCAAAAATAAAATCAATTCACTCGCAGAAGAAAGTCAGAAGATTTTAAAAAATATAAATCAAAAAACAGTTTTTAAAGTTTTTTATCAAGGTGAACTGCAGGCACAAGAAAATTTAGCTCTTAAGTATATTTTTTCTAAGTATAAAAAAGAAAGCTCTTTTATCAAAACTAAATTTGTGGATGCCTATAAAGATATCTCTGCTCAGTCATTATTAAAGCCTGAAGATAAAGGCAAGCTCGTAGTCTATGCAATATCAGGTGATAGGTCAGAAAGAATGAGTCCACCTTATCAGGAGGAGCAAATAACCTCTGCCTTAATAAGGCTTACTGCAAAAAAGGACCAGGTTCTTTATTTTCTAACAGGCCATGGGGAGAGACAAAACGCAGCAGCTCAACAGGTGCCAGGTCAGGCTGGAATGCCTCAAGCACCTGAAGCTATTGATTTATTTGTTCAAGATTTAAGAGAGAAAGGTTTTAGTGTTTCTGAATTAAGTTTTATAGAAAAAAATGAGGTTCCAAAAGACGCTTCAGCTGTGATTATACTAGGTCCTTCGCAGTATTTTGTAGAGCATGAATTAAATTATCTTACAGAATACGTGGATGCAGGTGGAAAGCTGTTGCTAGGTTTAGACCCTGAAAGGCCTCATAACTTAAAGCCATTATTAGATAAGATGGGAGTGGAAAGTAACCAACACTTTGTTCTGACCAAATCTATGGCACAGTATCAGTTTTTAACAGCTGGTGCTCGTTATGAATCAGGGCATCCTGTGAGCTCAAGTCTTGTGGATAAAAAAGCAATGACATTTTTTTATGGAGCATCATCTTTTAGTTTTAATCCTGTTGTAAAGGCATATGAGCAGCAAGCTTTGGTCTATTCTCCTTCAGATTCTTATTTGTTAAAAGATTTAAAAGACTTTAAAGAGGTTTTTTCAACAGAACCCGGAGAAAGGATTTTGGGGGCCTCAATATCAAATGCTAAAACAAGAATTGTATTATTTGGGGATAGCGACTTTTTAACAAACGGATATTATCAGCAGGGTTTTAACAGAGATTTAGCATTAAACGCTGTTGCTTATATTGCTGGTAATGAAAATTTAACTTCCATTCGGCTAAGATTGCCAGGTGTTACTGAGATTACTATGACTCGAATATCTGGGAATATGGCTGTCATATTTTCATTATTAGGACCCATTGTAGTTGCCCTTTTTGGTCTTATTTTATGGTATAGAAAAAGAGGAACTTAAGCTTTATGAAGTCTAAAGGTATAAAACTAAAGTTTTTTTTTGGCTTGGCTTTTTTTGTCGTGATAGGTCTTTTTATCTTCGAATCTAAAAAGCTTTTTAGTGCAAAAGAAACTGAAAAAAACAGTACAATTTTATTAGATCTTTCTGTAGATGAAATTGTTGAGTTTCATATTATAAAAAAAGCACAAAGCTATAAGATGAAAAAAACAGGACTTGTTTGGATGAGTGAGTCTCCAATCAAAGACTATGTTGATCCTACAAAAATTGATCTGCAGTTAAGTAATTGGAAGTTTCAAAAATCACAAAAAATATTTGAATGGAAATCTGAGGATAACAAACCTGAAGACTTTTCAAGTGAGTATTATAAGTTTGAGAGTCCATTGGGTGTATATAAAATGAGACATAAAGATGGGACTGAAATGAGTATCAAGGTCTCTCAAGCTAGAAGTTTTGATAATCAAACCTATGTACTTTTAGAGAACTCAAGCACAAAAGACACCCAAATATGGGTGTCTGAGGGAACCTGGCTTAGTGACCTTTCTAAGACATATGAGAGTTTTAGGATGATGAAGCTTGTTGTGCCCACTTTAGGTGGCAGTGATCATCTTATTAAATATGATTTTGAAAGTTTTAAATATAAACAAAAATTCCAGTTTATTAAATCTCAAAAAAGAAAAGGTGAAGATTCTGAGGTTCAAGAGCTTGAGCGCTGGTATGCAAATATAGATCATTCATATGAATATTCACCAGATAGGATTAAGAATAAAATTTATGATTTGTTGGAGCTAGAAGTTCAAGACTTTCTAAGTAAAGAGGAATTTGTAAAACTCAATATACCGCGTACTTCTCAATTTAAGTTGTACTATAGTAAAAAAAATAAGAGTACTGTGAAGGGAATTAATGTACAATTAGTAGATACAGAATTAGGCTATCTTATTTATGATTTTTATGAAAAGAGTAAAGAATACTTTATCAAGCCAAGTAACAGAGACTTTTACCTCAAAATTGCTCCAGAAAACTTTAAGCCCTTTATTGATCTGAATAAGCTAGATTTTGAGAGCTTAAGTGGCCCTTTTAATGGTCTTGTTGTTGGTCATTTTACTGAGGTTGAGATTAAAACTAAAACGGGTGCTTTTATTTATGAACAAGAGGATCAAAATTTAAAAGAAAAAGAAGAGACAGTTTATAGAAGCCTTGAATCTAAATCATCAGGTTGGATTGCAAAAAAACTACCTGAGGGTGCTTTGTTTGATGCAAAGAGATGGAAATCCTGGATAGAGACTTTTTTAAGCTTTGAAGCTGATTATTTAATAGATGAGAGATTAGATCTTAGTAACCCAGATGAGCTTATATTTGAAGGTCATTTTAAGTCTAAGTCTGGGGCTCGTTTTAAAATAGCTAAAGAACAAGATGTTTATCTAAAAAATGAAAAAAAACGCCTTCATCCCTTTTATATAGAGGGGTTTTCTGGTTACCTTGAGCCAGAAAAGGTGAAGAAATTTATGGAACCTTTTCAGTTGTTACATAAGGATGAAACTCATGACTTATAGCTCTCCATTGCGATTTGATCTAGCTGGTGGAACTTTGGATTTATGGCCTCTCTATTCTTTTTTGGGAGGAGCAAAAACTGTTAACGTATCGCTTAGTTTAGAAACTGAAGTTAAGTGGATTGAAAGAGAAGATGCAGCTTTTGTTATTTATGCTCAAGGTGAAGTTTTTGAGTATGAGAGTCTGTACGCGTTTTTAGTGGCAGAGCCTACTAATCT
>CALGNA010000098.1 GCA_937958795.1 uncultured Bdellovibrionales bacterium
TCTCTGCTTAGCATTTTGATCTTTATGCAGTGCATAATTTCTAAGAAAGAACCCAAAGCACTACACATCAACATGAGCTATAGTTGCATCAGATATGAGCTTAAAAAAAATATTTGGACTCTCCCCACTAGAGACTCTAGAAAACTCTAAAAATATAACAAAAAAGGCCAAAACCCTTTGGGAAGAGCTGAAAAAAAGAGAAGGTCTTTTTCCTGGTTTTTCAGACGAAGCACCAGATAAGACACCAAGCAAACTTCAAGATCCAAAGATATCACCCAAAAGCTCACCGACAGCTCCTAACATAGAAGAAACTCCCCTATTTGACCCACTAGCTGTTGAAGTTGCAAAAAAGCTCTCTCTTCCTGTTCTTGTTAAACGAATCCCCAGAAAACGGGGGATGACTTTTTCTTTTCAACCCTCTGGGTATCTTAAAATACTTTGTAACAACTCCGTTGATTTTGCAGCCTCATCAAATGAAATTTTAAAAGTTCAGCCTTGGATTTTAAAACAGCAAAAGTTTTGGCTAGAACAAAAAGAACTGTTCCCGCCCATATTATGGGATGAAGGCGAGCAAATCCCTTTTATGGGCAGTACTTACACATTTAAAATAATGGAATCAAAGAACATTCAGTATCTAAAATTTTCTGATGCTAACCACACAATCACTCTTTGTAAAAAACCAAGTTGGACTAAAGCCAAACAAATAAAATTTATTAAAAGTAAGTTTAAAGAGAAGGCATCTAATCAACTAAAAGAAAGACTCCAATATTGGAGCTCAGAAATGCAGCTTTATCCAGATCAAGTTTACTTTAAAGACCTCAAAGCCACCTGGGGTCTTTGCTCAAAGTCTAAAAAAACTATATCCCTTAACTGGAAACTCATCGTTTTTGAACAAGAGATCCAAGATGGTGTTATCATCCATGAGCTTAGCCACCTAAAGCATGCTCATCATCAAAAAAGCTTTTGGGACCATGTACTTAAATACCAACCTGATCATAACAAATGGCGCAAAAGCCTTAAAAATAGAGCTTTTTTGTGTGATTTTCTATCGAACAAACCTCAATGGGATAATTTTCCAGTTGATTGTTATATTCCTCCCGTGTCATATTAGCTTATTGATCTTTTAAAATTTGAGTTTTCGATTTTATGTTTTTTTACTGGGGGCGCTTGGCTTCGACGTGGGTCTTGTGAATCAGTGAGAGCATGCCAAGGCGCATGAGGACCTTGTAAAAACGTGCAACCTTTTAGTTGATAATAACAACTTACAATTAGCAGCTTAATATAAGCTCTTGCTGACCCAGACCATGGCTGAAGGCCTGGGACCCAGTATCACTTAGTAGCCTAGAAACAAGAAGGTTTTACCAGCTGATTGTTTCGAAATAATACTGGTAAACGAATTTAATCTGGTCTGTATGTGAACCTTTTAAATTTGTACCCAATCACAACTCTAAGCATGTAGAGCTCACAGAGGATCGACTCGCGGACGGGGGTTCAATTCCCCCCGCCTCCACCATTTCAGAGGAATAAAATAATTTACATACTTTTTACGATTAGATTGTCTTCTTAGAATCCAGAGATTTTGTCGACAAACTCATGATTCGTACTGATTCAGCACTATTCGTGCTAAAAGGTTTGAACCATATTTTGTTTTAACGGAATCTACTTTATATATTAATAAATAATACAGCTTCTTCCGGTTCATTAAACAGTAAACTATTTTCATAAAGGACAAGATTGATGCAGTTTGAAAAGGATTTAAAGTCTGAATTTAAAGACTTATTTCTTCAATCAAGAGAGTTACTCTTATCTTTTGAAGGAGTTTTAGAAACTAGGAAAGAAAGAATAACAACTTACTCCAATAAGAATGGAGGCCTTTGTCATATGCGAACTATGCCCTATGGTGTTGATTTTGGTTTTTTAAAAGGTTCAAAAATGAAAGATAAGTTTAAGCTTCTAACTGGGACAGGAAAGGTGCTTAGAGTCCTTCCTCAAAGAGGAAAACTTAATAAAAAAACAGTAGAATATTATATTCGTCAGGCTATCGAAATAAATGAGAATAAATTATGAATTTAAGCAGTTTCATTGGAGTTACTACTTCCAACTCTTTTAAAAAAATTTCACTTCAACTGAAAAATCTCTTATACATATAAGTGGTCAGGAATTTTATGGCAGTGATTTCAAAGAGTTAAATCAAGGTTACCTCCTCAACCAAACAATATTAATTGCTTAACTCGAAGAAGTCTCATAATCCTGGGTTTGTAATAGCACGCTAAATCCAGTAAATAATAGAGTTTGCATAGATTGGTAGTCATCGGCTGTAGGAACCGAAAATCGATTCCTGCAAATTATATTTTAATAGCCCTAATGGCTTCTATTTCATCAATTTCTTTTGGAACTTGGGACAAAGTTTCGCCTCCCTCCTCAGTTACACGGATGACATCTTCAATCCGAATTCCAATTCCTTCATATTTAGATTTACTCTCTTTAAAGTACAGACCAGGCTCAATGGTAAAGCACATATTAGGGGAAAGAATCACAGGTGATTTATCAAGGTATTGGTAGGGGCACTTATCATGTACATCTTGGCCGATCCAGTGAGAGGTTTTATGAGTAAAATATCTATCAATATTTTTTGATTTTACAATTCCTTTACTTCGTAGTTGATCTAATAAATCTTTACGACAAAAATCATCAAGATCATAAAGAGAAACCCCAGGTTTAACTCTCTTGATGCACTCTTTTTGTGTGTTCAAAACTATTTGGTAAATAACTTTTTGCTCTTTAGAAAATTTTTTTCCTGCAGGCCAAGTGCGAGTAATGTCAGAGCAGTAGCCCTCATATTTTACTCCCATGTCGACCAAGACTAATTCATTTTCATTTAATATTTTTTTGGTTGGTTTTGCATGTAAAATTGTAGAACGACCTGCTGATCCTATGATAGTTGGGTAAGCCCAGCCAGAAGCTTTCGTGCACTCTCTTTGTTTGTTTAAATATGTTGCTAAGTCAGTTTCAGATTTACCGATTACCGTTTGGCTCATGGCTAAACTATGAAGCGCTGATGAAATAGTGCTAGCTTTACGTAGCTTTTCTATTTCAGATCTTTTCTTGATTAGTTTTGATTGGTTCGTTTTCATATTATCCTCCACTACAAATAAGATTACTATAAAGGATCTTTTAATGTACTATGTAATAATAAAGTTCCAATTTTAGGTACTTTAAATGCAAAACCAGGGAGTAATAATGACTCATAAAGTGATTTTAGAGAGCTTAAAAGGAATTTTAAAGACTAAAAAAATGAGCTATAAATCTCTTTCAGACGAGATTGGGATGAGTGAGTCGGGTTTAAAAAAGCTTTTAACGGCAAAAGATATCTCATTAAATCGTCTAACTAAAATTACAGATGCATTAGGTATTTCATTTTCAGATTTAATTCATATAGCTCATGAAGAGGAGATAAAAAGAGTTAGCCTTACTTCTAAACAAGAGGAAGCACTTTTGTCTGATCATCTATTATTAAGAGTCCTATGGAGAATGAGCGTTGAGGATAGAAGTGAAAATGAGGTCATTGAGTTAGAAAAGATTACCCGTTCTAAATTAACATCTTTCTTACTAAAACTAGAAAATCTTGATTTAATACATATTACAAAGTTTGGTAAAGTTGTTTCCGTACATGGGGGACTGTATCGTTGGGCTGGAAAAGGAAAGCTTATAGATAGACTTAATAGAGATTGGT
>CALGNA010000099.1 GCA_937958795.1 uncultured Bdellovibrionales bacterium
TTTCAAAGTAACTTTGCCCTATTAAACCTGCATAAAAACTAGTTCCACAAGCTACAAATAAAACGTCTGATACACTTGAAATAAGTTCTTTAAATTTACTGAGCTCATCATTTGTAGAATTAAATTCACGTTTACTAAAATCAAAGAAAGGCATCAAAGCCTCTCGCACTGCTCTTGGCTGTTCATGAACTTCTTTTAGCATATAATGAGAATAGCCTTTTTTATCCATTTCCATTTGTTGGAAATTAGCTTTTTCCCACTGTATTGTTTCTGCTTTTTTACCTTTTGCAAATAAACTAAACTCATTTTTTTTAATTTGAAATAAATCATGATCATTTAAATACAAAAGCTGCTCTGTATCTTCAGGAAGAGCACAAACATCACTCGCTACAGCAAAAGACCCATTTTTTGATTTACCAACAATAAGTGGAGGACCAAACTTCCAACCTATAAGTGTGTCTGGAGTTTTTTCATTTAAAGCTAAAACAGCAAAAGCACCTTCAAGCGCTTGTTGTACCTTTAAGCAGGATTGAAGAAAATGCTCCTCTTCGTCTTTATGGTTATTGTCTGCAGATAATACACTATCGAGCAAAACAGCTATTAATTCAGAGTCAGTCTCTGTTTTTAATTTAGAGTGAAGCTCAGGCCTCTGAGAAAGCAAAGACCTAAAGTTTTCAATAATTCCGTTATGAACAATAACCGTAGAACCACAGGAGTGTGGATGAGCATTGTTTTCAGTAGGCAGACCATGAGTTGCCCACCTTGTATGTGCGATACCAATTTCAGATTTAAACTTTTGATCTTCTAATTTTTTTTCTAAGTGATTTAGTTTTCCAGCAGCTCTTACTCGCTTTACTTTAGAGTCTTCTAGTACAGCAATACCAGAACTATCATAACCTCTGTATTCTAACTTTTTAAGACCTGTTACTAAAATTTCGCTGACAGACTTTTCTTCGCTTGATCCAATATAACCTACAATTCCACACATAATAGATTTAACCCTTATTATAATTTTCTTTTATAACCTGCTTAGCTCGACCCACAGCCAAGGCTTTACTAGGTACATCTTTTGTAACTGTTGTTCCTGAGCCTATAACTGCTCCATCTCCAACAGTAACAGGAGCAACCAACTGAACGTCACTCCCAACAAAACAATCTCGTCCAATCACTGTTTTGTATTTCTTTTTATCAACAGCATAGTTACAAGTAATCACGCCACAACCTATATTTGTGTCTTCTCCAACTTCGGCATCACCAATGTAAGTTAAATGAGATGCTTTTGCTCCCTTTTTAAAAGTCGCTTTTTTAACCTCTACAAAATTACCGATTTTAACATCTTCTTCTAAGACTGTGCCTGGTCTTAGCCTTGCAAAAGGACCCACAACAGAAGATTCACCAATTTGTGCTTTCTCTAAGTGTGAAGAAAATTTTAAATGGACTCCTTTCTCTAAAATAGAATTTTCAATCCAACAATTGGGCTCAATACGAGAGCCTGACTTAATAAGAGTCTCACTCTTTAAATAACATGGTCCAGTAATATGAACATTAGGCTCCACTACAACACCGTCTTCTATCCATACTGTCTCTGGCTGTAAAACTGTCACTCCAGCACCCCAAAGCTCCTGAATTCTTAATGTATTTGCAATTGTATTAGCCTCACTCAACTGCGCTTGGTTGTTAACACCAAAGGCACACAGCTCAGATCCTTCTACAACCTCAGTTGATGCTTGTGACTCAATAGCTTTCTCAACAAGCTCCGTTAAATAATATTCTTTTTTTGGACCTTGTTGTTTTAAGTTGCTTAAGTGTTCACTTAAAAATGATTGAGAAGCCCACATCAAACCTGTATAAATTTCATCTATTTGTAGCTCTTCTGCACTTGCATCAGAAGCTTCTACGATTTTCAACAGCTTGCTGCCTTGTTTTACAACCCGACCAAACCGACCAGGCTCTGGTAAACAAGCAGATACAATTGTTAGATCTGAATCAGACAGAAGTGCTTTTGATAACAAACCCTGAATTTCTTCCTGAGAGAGAAGAGGATGATCTCCGTTGGAAATAAACACACCTTCTGAGCCTATACCTGAATCTGTATCTGAACCCAAAGCCAACTGAACAGCATGACCTGTTCCTTGGGGGTTTTCCTGAAACACCACTTTAACTTTTAGATGTTCACACAACTCTGCAATAACTTTATGATCTGGATTTAAAACGACACGAATATCCTCTACTCCAAGAGATTTAAAAACCCGTATAACCCTTTCTAGCATAGGAGTTCCAGACACCTTATGCAGGACTTTAGGCAGGATACTTTTCATCCTAGTCCCATGACCTGCTGCCATAATAACAACTGTTGTTTTCTTGATTTTATCTTCTAAATTCTGATTCATTCTATAAAAATCCTTAAAATTCGAGTGACTCCTGCTCTCCTGCAAGAATTTAACAAAAATTTACACATCTATTGTCTAAGTCTTCTAGCTTTCAATGTCTAATTCTTATCTTTTTCTTTAAAATAAAAGAAGTAGAATGAATCAACTAGAGCTCTTAAATCCTTATAACCCATCTGAGGAGATACCCCTATCTCCATTTCACCTGTTTTTTATGGGGACAGAGCCTCATATATTTGAGCCACTCATCAAATCTTTGCCCCCACAACTCGTCTTAAGTCTCTCATACCTAACTCTTAAAAATATATCTCAAAAAATACCCATTGGAAAAAACAAGCCCCTGGAAAACCCTGCACTGATTGTTATCCATGAAAATAAACTGGACGCTCTCCTTATCAAATGCCTAGAGCCCCTGAAAAGCAGACCTTCTAATTTAAAAATTATAATATTTTCTGACGAATTTAGTGTAAGTCTTGCACAAAAAGCTGCTTATCTTAAAGCTGATCTCATTGTTGAAAAAACAATTCATGTAAAAGAATTTACCCATAATCTCGCCAAACTCTTCTCATCTAAGAAACTCCTTAACACTACAATTAGTAATACATCAGCCCTTATAGGAGACAGTCCAGCAACAAATTTACTTAGAAATCAGATCTTTCAACTGGCTCAAACTCATTCTACAGTTTTAATTACAGGCGAAAGCGGGACTGGAAAAGAACTTGTCGCTCAAGAAATACATAGACTCTCCAACAGATCTCAACATCCATTTGTGGCTTTAAACTGCGCAGCTCTTCCAGAAAATTTACTCGAAAGTGAATTATTTGGACACAAAAAAGGATCTTTTACCGGGGCTTTTCAAGACAGTCAGGGTCGTTTTTTAAGTGCAGGACTAGGAACGCTCTTCTTAGATGAAGTAGGAGACATGTCCTTAAGCCTTCAGGCTAAATTACTAAGAGTCTTGCAAGAAAAGCAAGTTCGACCTATTGGCAGCACAAAGACCTACCCCCTAAAGGCCAGAGTCTTAGCAGCAACACATAAAAATCTCACAGATTTAATAACAAAGGGACAGTTTAGACTCGATCTCTATTACAGGCTCAATGTTTTACCCCTAAAGGTAAAGCCCTTAAGAGAAAGACCTTTAGATATTGTAGGCCTTGCTGATCACTTTATTAAAAAATTTAATAAAGCTCATAGCTCAAAAGTCACAAACTTAACTGAAGAGACAGAACAGTTACTAAAAGATAACCTTTGGCCTGGAAACATCAGAGAACTGGAAAATTTATTTGAAAGAATATTAATTTTCAAAAAAAAGGGACAGATACAAGTCTCTGATTTACCAGACCACTATAGAGTTTTGAACTTTGATAATAAAAATAAAATTGAGATCCCACCGGAAGGTGTACACTTTTACAATCTTGTGACAAATTTTGAAAAGACACTTATTTTAAAAGCTTTAGAAAAAACCAATGGCAATAAAAATCAGGCCGCAAAGCTCCTACATCTAAACAGAACAACTCTACTTGAAAAAATGAAAAAACTGTTCAAAGAAAAATAATCTAGACTTATACTAAATTTACTTAAACCTCAGGTGTTATTAATAAATTCACAGATTGCTCAAAGCTTTGAATAAATGTTGCATCATCTTTAAAACATTTTAACAAATCATGAAATGGCGACCCTGGGTGACCTAATTCGCTTGTGTCACCTACAGGAGGAGCATAATCTCTTGTCGAATCATCTTCTTTAGCAGTTACAAGGATCGACCTTAAAAGAATATTTTCTTGAAGCCCAAGCCTTTGAA
>CALGNA010000100.1 GCA_937958795.1 uncultured Bdellovibrionales bacterium
CAGTTTCAATTAGATGAATTCAGAAAAAAAACCAAAGAATGCATAACCCTTAATCTATTGCCAGAAAGCTTAGACTTCTCACCTCTTGATCAGACTCAGGAGTGGTTACCCTTATTAAAAAAAAACCAAAACATAAGCAAACTTCAATTTAAAAGTATCAGTTTATTTTTTCAATCCATATATAACATTGAAACTGAATTCGAGAAACTGTCTCAAGACGAAGACCAGGAGCAAAAAGACTCTAAATACCTTTTTCTGACTTCACCTTCACAATTAGATTTACGAGCAACTGAAGCCCTTTCCGCTATATATCAAATTTTTACAGAGGAAGGCGACATCAGATCTGATGCCAGCCAAGAACTCTACCAGTTATTTACAGAAAAAAATAACTTACAAAAAAACATTCAACAGACTTTAGATAAACTCGTTAGAGATAGACAGCTCGAAAGTATCTTACAAGACAGATACGTAACTAATAGAGAAGGCAGATGGGTTTTACCGGTTATTACCGGAATGCAGCACAGGTTTCAAGGAATCATTCACGATTCGAGCAACAGCAAACAAACTGTATTTATGGAGCCTCAGTCTGTCATACCTTTAAATAACAGACTCAAAGAAGTAGAATTACAAATCAACCAAGAGGTCGAAAGACTTTTACAACAGCTCAGTCAGTACTTTCAAAACTCCATCAAAGACATTGAATCCCTTATCAAATGGTCCATTGAAGCTGACCTCCATTTTTCTGTTGCTGCCTATACTAAACGTACTCATTCACAATGGGCTTCATTTTCTAAACAAATTAATTTAAAAAAACTAACCCACCCCTTGCTTCATATTGAAAACCATGACGAGCAAAACCATAAACCTCCAGTACCTGTCTCAAATGATCTCTTCTTTGATAACTCTGAGAGAATACTTATACTCACTGGCCCCAATGCAGGTGGAAAAACTGTTCTACTCAAAGCCTTAGGTTTAGCAGCTTATATGCACAGTTGTGGGCTACCTATATGTGCTTCACAAGAATCCTCATTACCTTTATTTAAAAATATCTTAATAGGCGTAGGTGATCCACAAAATGTCGAATCCCATTTATCAACCTTTGCAGGGCATTTAAAAATCTTAGAAAAAGCTCTTGATCTTAATGGACCAGAAAACCTTATTCTCATAGATGAAATTTGTGGATCTACTGACCCACAAGAAGGCGGAGCTATCGCAAGAAGCTTTATCGAATCTTATGTTAAGAACAACTGCTATGCACTCATCACTTCACACCTAAGCTCACTTAAAACCAACTGGTCACTGCCTGTTGTTTGCGGCTCTATGGCTTTTGATACAGATCACGCAATACCGACCTACCACTTTATCTCTGGTGTTTCAGGAGAGTCTTTTGCAATTAAAACTGCTGAGAGAATAGGAATCAAAAAAGATATCCTAGATAGAGCTTTTAAATACCTAGGACCTGAATATAAAAAAAGATTCGAGGGCCTTGAAGAGATCCAAAAATCTCAAGAGAAACTTCTCAATCAAATTCAAGATTTTAAAAGTCAAAAAAATTCATATCACCTAAAACAACTTGAACTCGAACAAGAAATTTCGAAACTCAAATCAGAAAAACAAAGTCTTTTAGACGAACATCAAAGTAAATTAGCTGCTCTAGAACAACAGTTTAGTAAAGAATTAAAAGTTAAGAAATCTTTTTCAAGGCTTAAAATTTTAGAAGATATTCAAAAGACAGCACCAAAACTTATTTCAAGCGTAGACAAGGATGCCAAGCGAAGCTTTGCTCCTGAGGATAAGTCTAAACTCATCACACCAGGTACTTTAGTTTTTATCCCTTCTCTCAGTAGAGACGGAATTGTACAAAGTCCTCCTAACTCTAAAAATGAAGTTTCTGTTTTATCGCAGTCCATGCGACTCACATTACCTGTTGAAGCGCTAGAACTCAAAGGTCAAAAAAACTACAAAGTATTAAAAAACTCACTCCCTTCCAAGAAACAAAAAACGAAATCCACCTATACGGAAACGTCTTCTGGTCTTATTACAATTGATATTAGGGGAAATACGATTCAGGACTCTATTGATTTAGTTGATGAAAAAATTGATCTAGCTTTATTAGACCAATCTACACGAATTAAAATTATTCATGGCCACGGTACAGAAAAGCTTAAAAAAGCCATCAGAACTCATTTATCTAAAAATATCCATATTAAAACCTGGTATTCAGGGCTTCAAACCCAAGACAGCGATGGGACCACTTGGGCTGAACTTAGCTAAGACTCCGGAACTTAGCTAAGACTCATTGTCGATTTCATTTTAACTCAAATCACAAATGTACTTCAATTAGTGAATCTTGAATATCATGTGAAATTTTCATAGAACAAAATTTTGGCCCACACATAGAACAAAATTTAGATTTTTTATGAGCTTCATGAGGCAGTGTTTCATCGTGTAGCTCCCTGGCTTTTTCAGGGTCTAAGGATAAATTAAATTGGTCTTCCCATCTAAATTCAAACCGAGCTTTACTTAATAAATCATCACGAATCTGCTCAATATTATTTCCCTTAGAAACATTTGCAGCGTGGGCAGCTAGTTTATATGTCACAACGGCCTCTCGAACATCATCTTTGTTAGGTAAACCTAAATGCTCTTTTTGTGTCACATAACACAATAGCGATGTCCCAATTGAAGCAATTTGTGCCGCGCCGATGGCACTTGTTATATGATCATAGCCTGGAGCAACGTCTGTTGTTAATGGGCCTAGTGTATAAAAAGGAGCCTCAAAACAACCCAACTCCTGTTTCTCCATATTTTCATTTATTTTATTGAGTGGAACATGACCTGGCCCTTCAATCATAACCTGGCAGTCATAACTCCATGCAGTTTTTGTTAACTCACCTAATGTCTTTAACTCTGCAAATTGTGCTTTATCATTCGCATCTGCAATACACCCAGGTCGCAAGCCATCACCTAAAGAAAAACTAACATCGTATTGAGATAAAATTTCACAAATTTCTTCAAACTTTTCGTATAAAAAATTTTGTTTATTATGATCTAAACACCACTTAGCCATAATAGATCCACCGCGGCTTACAATCCCTGTAATACGGTTTTGAGTCAGTGGGATATACTCTTTTAAAACACCTGCATGAATAGTAAAGTAATCAACACCCTGCTCACATTGTTCGATTAAAGTATCTTTATAGACTTCCCAACTTAAGTCCTTTACCCGCCCCCTTACCTTCTCTAAAGCTTGGTACAAAGGCACTGTTCCGATTGGAACTGGAGAGTTTCTTATAATCCACTCCCGGGTATTATGAATGTTCTTACCTGTAGAAAGATCCATTAATGTGTCTGCACCAAAACGGCAAGCCCAAACCATTTTTTCTACCTCAGATTTTATATCTGAAGTGACTGCTGAATTCCCAATGTTGGCATTAATTTTAACTAAAAAATTTTTTCCAATAATCATTGGTTCCGACTCAGGATGGTTGATGTTTACGGGGATAATGGCTCTGCCCATTGCAACCTCATTTCTAACAAACTCAGGAGTCACCCAATTTGAAAGTAATGACCTGTACTTTTCTAAATGAGACCATTTGTCGATATTTTCCTTTAACCAATGCCTAGTCGTATTTTCTCTTATAGAAACATACTCCATCTCAGGTGTGATGAGACCCTGCTTTGCCAATGCCATCTGAGTGATTTTTTTAGACTTTGAATTTCCTTTGTACCTCATATTATCAGATACGTAAAATTGCTGAGCCAACTCACTTATAGTAGCAAACCCATTGTCCTCAGGTTTTGATTCTCTTGCACCATAAGAAGATATGAGTTTATTTTCTAAGTACCACTGATGTCTCTTTTTCTTTAAGCCAACTTCTAGACTCTTTAAATCCAGCTTTTGATTATATCCACCGGAAGTATCATAAGTATAAAAATGACTTATCAAAGGATCCTTTAAGTTTAGTAGTTTATAGGGCACTTTGATATCTTTATGAATTTGCCCTCTAAAATACTGCCTGCTAAAGTCCATAATCCTCATCCTTGCTAATAAATTTAGAGTCTTTTTATATGGAACATCTTGTATGGATCAAATTAAGAATTCCTGACTAAATCTTAACTTAAAAAATTCATTACACCCTAAAAAACAAGCTTGATAAATTAAAACCAAGCTAACTAGGCATTTCAATCGATTTCAAAGGCATTTTACAAAAAAGCATCACCCTATCTATACGATAATCTCCTGTCATAAATCATAGTTTAATAACAGTTTGATAACTAAGATGACAGTTTTTAGTAAATTGACCCAAGATTAAACAGTTCAAGCTTAATCTTATACACTAAAGTCCCGAAGAGATTATGTGGAATGTAATAGCAAAAAAAAATTATTCTTAAAAAACTCCAAAGGAAGCATAGAAATGGCTTTCATCGTTGGAACATTAACAGTAGCAATGTCTACAGTTCTTCTTTCTAGAATTATACGCGTTACTAAATCTACAGTGAATAGAGTCAGCGCTTATCAAGCAAGCATGGCTAATGATCATGCAGCTACTCTAGGAAATTACCTCGTAGCTAACGGACTTATCCTTTGCAAGCAAGACAGGTGGGTAGCTCGAAATTTAGCAGGAAATGAAACTGGAGCAAGAACTTCACAAATTTCTACTGGAGCACCAACAATACCAACTCAAGCTAAGTGCATCTGGAAAGGACATTTAAATGGTGCTTCCTCTTCTATCACATATGGACAGTTTGGTCTCTTAAATTTACGATATGAAAAAGCACACTTAAAAAACAACAAAAGAGGCACAAGAGACGTTCTTACTTTTACACTTAAACTAAAGTTAGATGGTGAGTATACAACAAGTTATTTAAGCTTTGATCTTTTAGATTTTGATAATAAGCAAGGCTATGACATGCTTGGCAAAACCCCTGAAAATATAAATGATTTTGATAAAGATTTTAATGTTGTTTATATGACTGCACATACTCCAAATACAATCGCTGACAATGAACATGAAGATATTATTACAGGCCATGCTATGAGAAGACCGGTAGCACTTACTGAAGTTCGTGTTAAAAAATGGCCCGAATGTAACTATACATGCTATGTTGGAAGGTCCTCCACTCATAATGCTAGTTGCAGAGGATTGGATTTTATTGAAGATCCAATTGCAGATAGCTCGTCATTAGAAATAGAAATAGAGAATTTTGGACCTGGACCTTTGTACAAGGCTCAATACCAAAAGCATGTTCACTATAATAAAACCAATAAATTAGGTGATAAAAATGACTTTGAAGTCTTTGATTTTTACAAAGCAAAGCAAAAAGTAACAGGCAAAGATATCGCTGTTCTACTCCCAAACTCTACTGAAAGTATCTTAAAAGTTCAGGATCGAGTTACATGCAAAGACCCCTTCTATATTGCAAAGTCGGCAAGTGATACTATAGAAAATAAAATTGTACCTGATGTTGAGTATGGAAATCTAAACACCAAAAGTCTTCCTAGTCTTGAGGTAAAATATAAAATTCTTAATATTGATCCAAGTAAGAACTCAGAAAATTTTGAGCCAAATAAACTTGTTTTATGGAACAATACTCATAACGACAAAAAAACCTTAGAAGTAAATGACTTTGAATACATACACAAAAAGAACTACGCTTATAGTATGCCAGTTTCACCAATAAATGTAGTGCCAAAAATTGATGCTTTTGACATTGATATATCTGAGTCAAAACTTAGATCCATGTGTCCTGCTAAGAAAATATGGAGTAGGACATTTGACTCTTGTATAATTGAAAATTGTTCTCCTACTCTAACTCGCTCTTCAATGGACGGTAGCTGTGTCACACCATAAAAATAAATTCTTAAATCTAATTCAATCATCTGTAAAGCCTTTAAATTCTAATTTTGGGGGAGCTTACTTAACATGGCAGGTTTTAGGCGCTAGTGTTCTTATTGTTGGTGCTTTTATGGGACTAACTAAACAGTTTGTCCAATTTTCTAAAACATCTAATGATCAAACACAAAATACGCAAGGCTTAGAATACAAACAAGATCTTCTATCTAAAGCACAACTTTTACTTACTAAAACTTATAATTCTGAAGACGACAGCTTAAGAACAGAAGGCATATGTTCACTTGTATCTCTCAGTGAACAAACACAAATATCTGCAAAAGTAGAGCTAGATTTTAGTAAAAAATTAATGACTGCTTCTAGACTTTCAAATGCTTTTGAAAATGATCTTAAGTGGGTTATTCTCTCAAATAACTCTAAATGTGATATTTTTGACACCAAACCAACCATTTGTTTACAAGGAAGAATTGATTCTAAGGGCATGATAACAACTGATGTTAACCAAGA
>CALGNA010000101.1 GCA_937958795.1 uncultured Bdellovibrionales bacterium
GTCCAACATCAAATCCTCTCGAGTTCCCTCTTTTTTCAAGCAGGAAGGGATCCAAGTTTTATTTAAAGAGTTAAACATTAAACAAGCCATTCAAGCTCAAAATATTATGGAAAAACTTAATGCCCTCTTAATTGTTGAAAACTTTAACCTGGAAAGAAACTCGCCTACAGAAGCTTACTACAATCTTAACTATGAGCTTGTTGAATACTCCTACAAACCTGAAGTAAAAGTAAAGAAATCTAAGAAAAATTCCAAGAAAAAAAGTCGATCAAAATCCCGTACGAGTAGTAAAAAAGATGGCGACAAAAAGAGCACGAAGTAGCCGCAAAATAAATAAGCAAAAATGAGTCATCCATGAGTAAAAATAAAATCGATTTGAAAACAATCCTTAAAAATTTAAGAAAAAATTTTTACAAACTACCTCTGTTTATTTTAGTTGTAGCTCTCTTCTTAATTTTACTCTTCCCCTATCAAGATTTAACAGGCTGGGTAACAGATCAAGTTAACAAAAGCCTTAAAGGCCAAGCTCACCTTAATGTTGAAAAACTAAAAATCACGCCCATACCACCATTCTACGCCTCTCTTACCAATACCAGTATAGAAACTCCTAAATCTCCGGCTTTTCTAATAAAGCACATCAAAGTTGCTCCTATATGGAGTAAGCTCTTGAGTCTTAAGCTAGGTGCACAAATCAAATTAGATGATTTTTATAAAGGCACTGTTACGGCACGTGGCTTTCAACTTGCTAAAGAAGGAAACGCCAAGACACCGCCCATTGAGCTTAAAATAAATGGAGATAGCATAGACCTAAAAGTCCTTAGTTCGACACTTGAATCCCCTGTCCCACTTAATGGACAGCTAGGCTTTGACCTATCTGGAATCATAGACACTCTTTTTAAAAAACCACCAGAGCTGAAAATTAACAGTGATTCACCAAGGCTTAGTATACCTCCATTTAGTCTACCACCTACGATGATGTATGGCTTAGCACTCCCGTCCTTTGATTTTAAAAGGTTCAAATTAAGAGCCGACCTAAAAGATGAAAACTTTAAAGTTAAAGAACTGTTCCTAGGCAACCCAGGAGACCCTCTCATAGTTAAACTCAAAGGAACCATGGTTCTTAAATTAAAACGAGTTGGATCAACTGTTAAAATCATACCAGGCAGATATGATATGGATTTTGACCTTTTTGCTTCCTCTAAACTCCTTGAGGATGCTTCATTTTCTCTTGCTTTTTCGGGCCTTAAAAAATACGAAACACAGACCCTCAATGGCATGAGGTATCTGTTCTCTGTATCTGGAGATAGCCTGACCTCTAAAAGGCCCCCAAGGATGAGTTCTTTAGCTGAATTTTAGTATTTTAAACAGAGCCTCACCCCTTGTCCAAAACCATATTCTGAGATCTAATGTTATCCGGCTTTCGCCTTAATTCACAAAAAGGATCTAATGTTATGTCTGGTGTTAATAAAGTTATTTTAATTGGTCGTCTTGGTGCTGACCCAGAAGTTAAAACCGTCTCTAATGGTAACACGGTTGCTAGACTCAGCTTAGCTACAAGTGAAAGCTGGACAGATAAAGAAGGTCAAAAACAAGAAAAGACTGAATGGCACCGAGTTGTAGTTTGGGGACGATTAGCTGAAATTTGCGGGCGCTATTTGGCAAAAGGTCGCCAGGTTTACATAGAAGGTCGATTACAGACGCGCTCATGGGAAGATCAACAAGGACAAAAAAAATATACAACTGAAATTGTTGGATCTACTGTTCAGTTTATAGGCGGGAACCAAGCTCAAGACGGAGCTCACCAAAGCTCAGGACAACAAAATTCCAATCAACAAAGCTCCGGCGCAGCTCCTATGGGTGGCTTTGGTCCAGAGCCTAGCTTTGACGATTCTGAAGAAATTCCCTTTTAATTGGACCTAGATCCCAATCCTGCCTCCTGACATTTCAATATTTTCCAATAAGCTCCTATACTTACAATATCTAGGAGCTCAGCATGATTCATTTAATTCAAAAGTATTTATCCAAGATATTTATATTAAAACCTACTAAAATAAGGTTTCTCATTTTACTTGTAAGCCTTATGGGCCTTTCTCTATCGAGTCATGGTGCAAGGGTCAGCAAAGTCAAAGCGAGTAAGGTTCTCATTCTATCAGATGGCGACTCTCTAGAAGTCGGAGCTCTCTACTACCTCATAACCTCAGGAAAGAAAAAAGGTATTGTTAAACTCCACAAAGTACAAAACGGCAAAGCCTTAGGACAACTCCTAAAAGGTTATGCAGAGCCAGGCTGGTCCCTTAGAAAACGTCCATCTAAATCTGGGTCGTCTTCTGTAGCAACTTCAAGGTCAAGAACAAGACCTACTAAAACCAGCAGAAATAACTATTCCAAAAAACCTATG
Source organism: uncultured Bdellovibrionales bacterium (assembly GCA_937958795.1). Classification (GTDB taxonomy): domain Bacteria; phylum Bdellovibrionota; class Bdellovibrionia; order Bdellovibrionales; family UBA1609; genus CALGNA01. The sequence continues at coordinate 2,399 of CALGNA010000101.1, forward strand.
GATGTAAATCCATACAAATCGAAGAAAACCAGAGAGCATAAAATGTCTGGAGGCTTATGGTTTGGAGCTGACTATACCATTTCTAAAACCGACGTTGGGACTACGACATCAAATATGAGTGGGTTGGACTACAGCTTTGGAGCCATTTTTGATTACCAGGTGAGTGAGAGGTTCTGGCTACGTCTTCATGGAGGAAGCCTTGCCCTAACTGCAGAAGATGAAGACGGTGAAAAAAACCTGAAGTGTGCAACTCAGACTCAAAAGTGCCAAATCTATATTCCTTATTATCACTTTGGGCTTTATGGTCGCTACTCACTTTCAGTTGAACCAGCTAATATCTGGATCGGCGGTGGTGCCAGCATGAATCTTCCTTATGGAGAGTTTAAGACTAAAACAAACGCTATCCAAACAGCTAAAATTCAAAGCATTGTCATGTTTCATGGAGCAGCAGGAGTCGACGTTCCAATGAATGAGAAGTTCTACTTTCCAGTTTGGGCGGAGTACGTCTTCGTTCCTGGTAATTCTCAACCTGGCTCAAGTATCTCAACCAGTATGATGAGAGGAAACATCGGGGTTGGAATGTACTTTTAATATCTATTAAAAAACATAAAAATTATAAAATCTTAAAGAGGTCCTTGACCTCTTTTTTTTTATTCACTCAAATGAGCTTTCTAGCAAGACAAAGAAACTGCCAAAGGATACCTCATTGAAAACTGCTTATCTCATACACAATATTGGATCTCCAAAATCTCCTGCTGTAAAAGACGTTCGATCCTATCTAAGAAAATTCCTAATGGACCCCTTTATTCTTTCAGCCCCCTACCCCATCCGTTTTTTAATAGTCAATGGCATCATTGCACCCTTTAGAAGCAAAACATCAGCTCAAAACTACGCACAAATTTGGGATGGTAAGAACTTCCCACTCCCTGCTCAAACAGAAAGCCTCACTCAACAAATCCAAGATTTACTACCTACTTCAGATAAAATTTTTTACAGTCTCGCCTTTAGTGATCCTGATCTCAAAGACCAATTAGAAGCTATAAAACAAGAACAATTTGATGAGATACGTTTTATTGCATTTTTCCCACAATGGGCAACCTCAACAACCTTTGGCTCGCTTACGGAGTTTAAAAAACAGGTGCAAAAAGTTTGGAAAAAACAAACCCAACCCAAACTCACTTGGCTCAAGCCCTTTTATAATCAAAAAGACTTTATAACAAAGTCTTCTGAAAATCTTAAAAAAGCATACAAGCCAGAAAAGCACGAAGTACTACTCATGAGCTACCATGGAATACCAGTTTCACACTTAACTCAGTTTGAAAAATGCAAAACCCATTGCACCGAACCTAAAGACTGTTGCCTAAAGGAACACCCAGGTTCAAATTACTGCTATTTATCTCAATGCTTAAAAACAACAGAGATCCTCAGAAGCTCTATTAATCATCCAAAAGACAAAACCTATACAAGCTTTCAAAGCCGCCTTGGACCAGCAAAGTGGCTAGAGCCTTCCACACTAGATACACTTGCTGATCTTGCTCACAGCGGAGTTAAACACATTTTACTGACAAGCCCTTCCTTTACAGTGGACTGCCTAGAAACTTTAGAAGAATTAGATCATGAGGCTAAAGATTTTTTTATTGAGTGTGGAGGCGAGACCCTTGATAGAGTGCCCTGCTTAAATGACAACTGGGCAACAGAATGCTTTAACATGATTTCTGATACATCCCATTATGCCAAATTTGAGGACATAAACCTATGACAGCTCCAAACATTTACTTTACATCTCTAGGCTGCTCAAAAAATCTTGTTGATTCTGAAGTGATGCTTGGACAACTCGATTCTGAAGGCTATAAAATCACTCATGACCCATTAGAAGCACAGGCCCTAATAGTAAATACTTGTTCCTTTATTGAAGCCTCAAAAATAGAATCTCTAGAAACAATCCTAGAAATGGCAGAAATTAAAAAACAAACAAAAGCACCACTCATAGTTTCTGGCTGCTTAGCTCAAAGATATTGGAAAGACTTGGAAGTCGAAATGCCAGAAGTTGATCTCTTTATTGGAACAGGAGAATATCAAAACATTTTAAGCCACCTACATGCACTTAAAAATGGTAAACTCGAAAAAAAATCCTTTGTAGAAATTCCGCGCTTTATTCACACCGAATATGATCCACGCCTTCAGATGACACCGAAACATACAGCTTGGCTCAAAATTTCTGAAGGCTGCGATCGTAAATGCACCTTTTGTATTATACCGACTCTACGAGGGAAACTCAGAAGCCGATCTATCCCTTCACTTATTAAAGAAGCAACTCAGTTTGGAGAAAATGGAGTTAAAGAACTCAACCTTATCTCGCAAGATTTATCCTCCTACGGAAGTGA
>CALGNA010000102.1 GCA_937958795.1 uncultured Bdellovibrionales bacterium
TCTTCAACATTAGAAATCTGAGACTCATCAATAAGGCTTTTAGGTAAAATATGAATCTCAGTAAAATTTGAACTCTGAAAAACAGATACTAAACCCATTTTTCCTAATTCTAGCAAACTTAAAAACGTCACTAATGCCTGAAAACGTCTTTCTTCACCCTCTTCATTTATTAAACTTGTAAAACCAACTCTTTGATTTAATACAAACTGACTTTTCATTTCACGAATACGACTAGAGATAGATTGAAGTTTTATACCTACTCTATGAAAAGATTTGGTAATTTTCCCTACTATATCTCTGTAAGATTTAATTAAAGAAAATAAAGGATTTTCTTCGACTTCAATATCTGAGTCTTTATTCACAGGATCAACAATTTTTTCTTTATGAGCTTTATTGTAAACATCACGGCCCACGAGATCTCGCTCATATAAAAGGCCCCCAATTTTTTTAAACCTCATATATTCTACTAGTCTCTCAACTAGATCTCTTCTTGGATCATCAGAGAAATCCTCTTCTTCTTCATCCTCCAAAGAGGGCAAAAGCATTTTAGATTTAATATGAATCAAAGTAGCAGCCATAGCTATAAATTCACCAGCTACCTCTAAGTCTAAACTCTCAAGTTTTTTAATATAACCAAGATACTGTTTTGTAATTTCCTTGATGTTAATATCAAAGATGTCCATTTGCTCTTTTCTAATAAGATAAAGCAAAAGCCCTAGCGGACCTTCAAACTGCGGTAATGTTACCTGAAGAGACATAGCTTCCTTTTACTTATACTTTTGCGGCAAGGCTTCAAAGTATTTAGAGACTCCTAAGCCTCTCTTATTCAATCACAGCCCTTTTCAAGGCACAAGCCTCATTATGAGTCTCTTTATCAAAAAAATGGAGCCGTCACCACCAAACTCAAACCCAACAAAAGCTTCTGAGTAATGAGAACAGGTATAGCCAAAATACGACCTCCCCCTAATAAAATCAAAAACAAAAGCCCCATATTTAAAGCACCTTGGTTCTGTTGTAACCATTGGTTGGCGTTTCTAGATAAAAACCTCTCAAGCACCTTCCCACCATCCAAGGGGTGTATAGGCAATAGGTTAAAAACAGCTAAAAAAAGATTGATTTGAATATAATAAAGGAAAAACTGGTGAAAATCCTCATAAACACGAGCCTGAATTAAAAAAGCATAAATAAGACTACCAAAAACGGCCTGAATAATATTAGAAAGTGGCCCTGCTAATGCTATCCAAAACATGTCTTTTTTAGGGTTTTTAAGGTTTCTTGAGCTTACTGGGACAGGCTTTGCCCACCCAAAAAAGAGTGGTGATTGCATCAAAATAGCTGCCAGTGGAAACACAAGGGTCCCAATTATATCTGCATGTGCAATAGGGTTTAGGGTCAAACGACCTAACTTTTCAGCTGTATCATCACCTTTTCGCTTAGCCATCCAAGCATGAGCAAACTCATGAACACATATAGCAAATAAAAATGGAACAAAAAGGGTTCCAATTCGAGCTCCTAACTCCAAAAACTCAAGATTCATTTGAAACTCCTAAAACAGTATTTATACTTTATAACATCAGATTAAATATCAGATAGAAGTTTTTAGTTTTAAAAGCATTTATGTCAACAAAACCTAACACTCCGAGGAGTGCAAATATTTAAAAATTATGGAAAAAAGAGGGTGAAAAACAAAACCAATATTGTGTCAATATGACCTAAATCTAAGGAGACTAAATTGAGCCACTCTCTTACCCTACTCAGTGATGAGGAACGTGAAATGCAAGAAGCCTTCAGAAGCTTCTCGGAGTCAGAAATTTTACCTATCAGACTTCAAATGGACCAAGATGCAAAATTAAACTCAGACCTTTTACCCAAGCTATTTGAAATGGGTATCATGGGGATTGAGTGCCCAGAAGAATATGGAGGAACTGGTGCCAACTTTTTTACGGCTTGCTTGGCTGTTGAAGAGCTTGCGAGAGTTGATGCTTCTGTTAGTGTCCTTGTCGACGTTCAAAACACCCTTGTCATGAATGCAATGATCAAGTGGGCCAATGATGACTTAAAGAAAAAGTATCTTCCTAAACTAGCTCAAGAGTGGGTTGGTGCTTACGCATTAAGCGAAAGCTCAAGTGGCTCCGATGCTTTTGCTCTTAAATTAAAAGCTACAGACAAAGGCGACCATTATGTCCTTAACGGTAATAAACTTTGGATCACCAACGCAAATGAAGCTGAACTTTTTATTTGTTTTGCAAATATTAACCCCGAAGATGGCTACAAAGGTATTACAGCATTTATTGTTGAAAAGAGTTTTGAGGGTTTTTCTGTTGGGAAAAAAGAGGACAAACTTGGCATACGTGCAAGTAGCACCTGTGAACTGCGATTTGATCAATGTGTTGTTCCTAAAGAAAATGTTTTAGGTACTGTTGGCAAAGGCTACAAAGTTGCTATTGAAACCCTAAACGAAGGGCGCATTGGAATTGGTGCTCAAATGCTGGGTATCGCACAAGGCGCTTATGAGGCCGCCTTAACTTATACCCAAGAGCGTGAGCAATTCGGAAAACCTATTTCAAAATTCCAAGGCGTACAGTTTCAACTTGCTGAGATGAGAACACAACTCGAAGCTTCAAGGCTTATGGTCTATAATGCAGCTCGATTAAAAGATTTAGACAAGCCATTTATTAAAGAAGCTGCCATGGCTAAGCTTTACAGCTCAAGAGTTGCTGAAAAAATTGCCTCCATGACAGTTGATCTATTTGGGGGAAATGGTTTTACAAAAGAATACCCTGTTGAGAAGTTTTTTAGAGATGCTAAGATTGGACAAATCTATGAAGGGACTTCAAATATGCAACTTCAGACCATTGCTAAAATGGAACTGACGTAAACCTTGAACAACTCTACCTCCAAATCCCTTGTTATCATTCGATTTTCAAGCTTTGGAGATATAGTTCAGTGTTTATCGGCAGCTCAAGAATTACATTCTACTGGTTACAAACTCACTTTTGTAACCAAGACTGAATTTCAAGATATTCCAAAACATCTGAGCTTTATTGGTCATGTTTTAGCTTACAATAAAAAAACAGACAGTCTCTTTAAACTCTCCCAAGATATTATTAAAACTAAACCACATAAAATATATGATGCTCATAACAACACTCGAAGTCTTATTTTAAAATTTATGATCTGCTTTCAAAGACCTCATTATGTCTTTAAATTCATCACAAGACCCAAAAACAGAATTAAAAGAATGTTGTTATTTAAGTTTAAAATGAATTTTTTTGATAATCCTTTTGTAGGAGCTAAGTCTTACAAAGAGCCACTTCTAAAACACAAATTAATACCTGCAAATAAAACCAACAAACAAATCACACCAAACTTTGAGTGGAACGAAAGTAACAATTCGACTGAACAGTTTAAGCAAATACAAAAAAGCTTACAAATAGACTATCTTTGCCTTGCACCTTCTGCAGCTTGGGATTTAAAAAAATGGCCTCTAGATCATTGGAAAGGTTTAATAAATAAACTTCAATCCGACGATAGGTATAAAAACATAAAACTTGTTCTTCTTGGTGGCCCACAAGACACTGAGCCTAGTGAACTTAAAAAGAACTTTCCTGATATTATAAATTTATCAGGCACCCTTAGTTACTTAGAATCCATTTTGATATTACAAAAAGCAGAGTTTTTTATTGGCGGAGATACTGGCCTTGCTCATATTGCTGATCAAGCTGGTGTGCCAAATTTAATGCTCATTGGGTCAAGTGCCTTTGGCTTTCCTGAAAGACAAAACTCTAAATATCTAAGTTTAAATTTAAAGTGCCAACCCTGTAGTAAGGATGGCAGTGGAAAGTGCCAAAACTCTGAATACTTAAAGTGCTTAAAAAATCTAAGCCCAGAATCTGTATTGAGGAAAATACACCAACATCACGCACCAGAAACATCTATCTAGATTTTCCTAACAAGAACTTAATTGCCACCCAAAACACGCGTCTTGATCCTCAGAAACACCTAGTGTTATTGAAACCTTATATTTGATGCAACAGCAACTAAATTAAACACATATAAACAAGGGGTTCTTTATGCGGGCAATTTTGGTAAGTTTCTTAACGATATTTTTAATATTTTCAACTCATAGCTTTGCGCAACTTAATACTGAAGAACTCAGCATTGAAGCCCAAGAAATGTCAAAAAAATATGGCATCACTACATCTGAGGCAATGACCTTTCTCAAATTTGTAAATGGATTTAGGTCAAGTGAGAATGACGACATCTACGGTATTCATTCTAACATGACAGTTCAACAAGCTGAATTGATGATTTCTAAAAACAACTCTGAACTTATCTCACAGGATGTTTTAAAAACTTTAAAATCACTAGATAAAGAGAGTTATATATTTGACGCCTTTAGAAGTGGTGAACTCTACGAATCAAACTTCGATGCCTTCAATAAACACATTGTTAAAAAAAACCTCAATAGCTTACAAAAATCACCTTATAAAAAGAACAACTTTTGGGAAACCACCACTCAGATGTTTGCAAACCAGTCAAAATTTTTAGACAACTTTGAACTCAGTCTTAAGGCTCAACAGACTTTAATTCCACAGCAATTTAACATTGATCTCGGATTTAATCTTCTTCTCTCAGATAAAGCTTTTGAAAATACCAATTCTGAATCAACAGAAAGAGATTTTTCTGACTTAGATCTAAGAGGCATAGATATTTCAGCTTTGTACAGACGAAGCACCATTCATCCTAGTGTAGATAAACGACTCGGAAAAGATTCTATTTCTATTCATACAGAAATTTTAGCATCACCCCTAAATTTAAGAGACTTTATGTTAGATTGGTTCAACACATCTTTGGATTCATTAACTGCAGAAGGGAATTTCTGCTCCGATGATATTAATATAGATGATTTTGAGCTTGCTAGATACAAAGACTTTATCAACCCAACAGATATTAAAAACCTCGTCCTTCACTTTTGCAATGTCACAGATATTCTTGGGAATGAAAAACTTGGATTCAACCAATTACTTGATCAGCTTAAAAGCCCATTAGACAAACTCAATTCTATTACAAACAGAACCATTAAAAATCTTGCCTCAAATGCAGATATTCCAGCTGGGTCTGTTATTGATTTCTTTTTAAACCGTGAATCTAATCTTAATATAAAAATTGAGGATTGTGCCTCTCTTTTTGCAAACCCACTTACTGGCTGCCAAAGAGCACTTGTTTTAGACTTTAAAGCTGGCTCATTCCTTACCTCTCTTTGGGCGGGAAACTTTAAGTTCAAAGTGGCTCTTCAGGAGGAGTCTATACTCATTTCAACTTCTGGGTCAGCAAGAGATTGGCTGACTCAATTTGGAATTGATGAAACTAAAAAAGAATCCGCAAGACTCATGCTATTAGATACCCTTCGTTACATACACACTTATCCTGAAGAAGACGCTGCAACAGTCGCCAAAGTAGCAGCAATCATACTTGATGACTTTCTAGATGGTGCGCCTAAGTAAATAAACAAGAAAAAAAGTAAAAAAACAAGCAAGAAACCTGCTACACAAGTTTACCGCTCTACATTTACAAGCATAAAAATGCTCTATGACATGTTCATAGGGCATTTTTTATATAAGGCCACTGTAATTAGGATTCGCTCGTTTTCCAGTTTATATCAAGACCAGTTTATATTAAGACCAGTTCATATCAAGAACTGACTTAGGTACAAAAGACGGAAGTACTGGAGGCTTAACATCAAATACTAATTTTGTTTTTTCTACCAAAGCAAAAGAATCTAAAATCTCAAGACTCAAATCAGAAACACTTAACACAATATTTGCCTTCTTATGCTCTAATAAATCATGAGCTTCTGCATACTTTTCATAAGTTTCCCTAAAGACAATAGGCGCCTCAAACAAAGCAGGCTCCATTGTGTTATGAACACCCCCTTTGCCCGAACCTATAAAAGTCAAATTTGAAAAAGCATACAAACCAGCCAAGACTCCTAAGTGATCAATAACAACAAAGTTTGCCGGCTGATTTTTTGACCGAAAAGACCACTTCTGCATTTCATGATTTGAATACAACTCACTAAATTTTTTAATAACCTGGTCTACACGACTCACATCCTGAGGAGCCACTATCACTTGTAACTTTGAAAATACATGTGGCACTTCATTTTTAATTTTAATTAAGGCGCCTAACAGTAGCGCCTCATCTTCAGGCCAGCTGCTACCAAGGACTATTCTAAATTGATTTTTATCTACCTTAGTCATGGCATGATTTTGAAA
>CALGNA010000103.1 GCA_937958795.1 uncultured Bdellovibrionales bacterium
AACAGATTATGATCCCTGCTGTGTAATTTGAGTATTCACTCTTACTTTCATTTTTTCTTTGTATGAGTCTAACCAACTGCTTAAAAGTTCAAAGCTTCTGCCACGACCAGCTGGTGGCATAGAACTTACTTGCTGTTCTAAATCAACAGATGTTGCGCTTAACTTTTGTATGACATACCAATTGCTATCAATATTAGCTAGTTTTTTTGAAAACTCGCCATCTGCCAATGGGGCCACATCATCCACCCAAGAGCCTACCTGACCTAGTCCTTTGACATAAGATTCTTTTAATCCAAAGTCTCCTGTCTCTGCAGAAGATATTCCTTTAGCAGATACATACTGAACCAACTCATTTGTTTTACCTTCTGTCATCCAAGCTCTGACTTTTTGAAACTCTTCATCAGCCAACTGTTTCTTAAGATAATCTTTACCGACTCGGTTTTTAGCCGTTTCATAATCTGGAACAACTTCAGGTTTTTTATCTAAAACCTGAATGATGTGGTATCCAAAGTTTGATTCCACTAGATTTGAAATCTCAAATTTTTTCATTGAAAAGGCTGATTTTTCAAAAGCAGGAACCATCCTACCTTTTCCAAAATAACCTAAGTCTCCACCCTTTACTTTGCTTCCTGGGTCTTGTGAATGCTCTTTAGCTAGAGCATCAAAAGTTTCTGGTTTTGATTTCGCCTCGGCTAAAACAGTCAAAGCCTTAGCCTTAACTTCGGCTTTTTGCTCAGTCGTAATACCCTGATCAAACTTAAAAAGAATATGACGGGCTTTTACCTGCTCTTCTGATCTATATTTATCTTTATTTTGTTCGAAATAACCAAGCAAAACATCTTTTTTTGTAGCATCACCCAAAAGCTCTTGTACTTTTTCAGGAGTTACAGAAACTTTTTGACCTAAAACATCTTTAGATACTTTCCAGTATTTTAAATTCATTTTATAGCCGTTTACTTTTTGAGACCACTTATTTTCAATCGACTGAGGCTTAACAACATCTTGAAAAAGCTGTGCCAAATACTGGTAACTAAATCCTTCTGAAAGCTTTTCTTCAAACTTAGCTGCAGATAGTTTTCTATAATCTAAGTAATTTTCATAGAGATCTCTTTGAAAACGACCATCTCGCTGAAAAGACTCCACATTAACAATCTCATCTCTTAGCTGATCCTGAGGAACATAAATACCCTGCTCCTTGGCAACCAAAGAACCCAATTTTTGACTGATAAGTCTCTGAAGCGCTTGATCTCTTATTGTCTTTCTAAATTGCTCACCCAAGCCTTCAGAAGCTTTACCAAACATATTCGAGTACTGAGCCTCGACTCTACTGATCTGTTCACGATAATCCGCTACAGAAATAACCTCTTTTCCAATTGAAGCTACCTGGCCTGTTCCACCCAGTTGTCCTGGAGGTGTAACACCTAAGAAAACAAAAATAATACAAATAAGTCCAAACACGAGATATGCAATGATATTTTTGGCACTTTTAGGTCGTCGGATTCTTTTAAACACAGACTTCTCCATTCATTAATAATTTAGTATCTCTATAAAATCTTTTGATACCATAATAGCTCTTTTAACTAGCAGATTCATAGTCAGCTGACCGTTATTGATGCAGGGCTACCAGGGTAGATAAGTTGACACTGGGTAGATTTGGTCCAGAATTTATATTGAGGCAAAAAGTAGATAAAATTAGGGAGTTATGGGTTGTTTCTTAAGAGAACTTTACGAAAAAGAGTATTTTTAGGAGTCCTTCTCACTGCCGTAGTGGCAACGATGTCCTTATTTAAAGATCAAAACAACCAACTTTACATACTTTCCCCATTTAGAGCAGCCTCTCTCGTTACAAATAAAACGGTCATGGGACTCAAACATAGTGTTCAAAAAACAAGCATTGAATACCTCAACCTCATAAATCTTAGGAATGCATATGAAAAAAGTCAGAATCAGCTGGCAGAAATTCAAACTGCTAACCTTCGACTCCATGATATTCAAAAAGAAAACGATCGACTCAGAAAGTTACTAGATTTTAAAACACAAAGCCAACGCCCACTAGTAGCTGGGCTTGTTCTTAGCCATGATTTTTTAGACAACAGACATACACTTCTTATTAATAGGGGAAGAAAAGATGGCTTACAACTTTTTAACGGAGTCATCACACCCGATGGAGTCGTGGGCTATGTCTCATCTCTTTACCCCAAACAAGCACGCATTATTATTCTACATGATAGATATGCCGTAGTTGATAGCTTAGTTGAAAGAACTCGTGCACGAGCTATTAGCGAGGGAGCCGGTCCTAATAAACTAAAACTCCTTAATCTCAAGTTCTATGACGATGTTAGAGTCGGAGACAATATAGTTACGAGTGGTTTTGATCCGAATTTTCCAAAAGGAATCCCCCTTGGAGTTGTAACCCAGGTCAAACCTGACCCGAAAGGTGTTTCTCAGATAGTTCAATTAAAACCCCTCATTCAATCTCACAAAATTGAAGAGGTCTTTATTATATTATGAATTCTGATTTTAACATCACCCGATTTATAACACAGACGCTCATAATCAGCCTCATTCTTATATTGAGTTTAGCACTACAAAGTCTTCTTTTCTCTCAATCAAACCAATTGAACCAAGTTCAAATTTGGCTCTGTACTTTTTACTGGATCTCTTTAAAAAAAATGAGACTTTCAGTTAAGATTTTTGCCTGCGTTATACTTACTGGATACTTAAGCACCTACTCACTAGCCAACGAAAGTCTTATATTTTTCTTACTTATTGGTGTCCTCTATATCGCTCATATTTACCTTACTAACTCTCCACCACAAACATACCTAAGCTTTGGTGTACAAGTTCTGAGTTGCTCACTTTTTTTTCAAATAGGACTTTTTGTATTTAATCTATCTCTAAAGAAAACCCACCTCTTTAGCCTTCATCATTACTTATTAACACCTATTTTAACAGGGCTCATAGCTGTCTTTCTATTCCCCCTTCTAAAGAGACTAAACCCTATTTTACTACAAAGAGATGTGACACTTGAGATCTTTTCTTGAATCAAATGAAGACCAAGTAAGAAAACTAAGAAGAAACTTTGGTTTTTTTGGAGTTGCTATATCTTTACTTTGTTTAGTCCTCTGTATTCGACTTTTTCATCTCCAAATTATTCAAGGCAAAAAATTTAGCCAAACATCTGCTGAGAACAGCCTGAAACAAAAAGCTATCATAGCACCTCGTGGACTTATCAAAGATAGAAACGGCAGAATTTTAGTCGACAACAAACTCTCACATCAGGTTATTATTAACCCTCAATACGTACAGAATATTGATGAAATCGCTAAAGCCGTTGCTCCAATCCTATTAACAACTCCTGAAGAAATCTTAGACAAATCAAAAAAATCGAGACGAAACCTTGGAAAATTTGTTCCCGTTGTTTTACAAAGACACCTTAATCAAGACCAAGTTTTACAACTTAAAAGACTCAGGCTTTTTCACCCTGGCTTAGACATTGAAAATGTTCTTGTTAGAAACTACCCACTTATGGAAGGAGCCGCACAACTTTTTGGCTACGTAGGCGAAATATCCAAAAACCAACTTAAGACTCGACTCAAAAACAACCCAGCTACGAGACTTAAAGCAGGAGACCTCGTAGGCATAAAAGGGATCGAAGCCCAATACGACAAAACTCTTAGAGGTATCGATGGCGTCAAATATGTGCAAGTTGATGCCTACGGAAGAGAGCAGGATGTTGAAGAAAACCTTACTTCACTCAGCACTCAAACCTATCCGGCTATTATTGGAAAAAACCTAGAACTGACTTTAGATCTAGAGCTTCAAAAAACAGCTCATAAAAGTTTTTATAGAGCAGACAAAGTTGGTAAACGCCAAGGAGCCCTTGTTGCTCTCAATGCAACTGGAGAAGTTCTAGCTTGGGTGAGCGAACCTTCATTTGATCCAAATGGATTCGTAAGAGGCTTATCATCTGACTTATGGAAGAAGTGGTCTCAAGATCCTCTTCGCCCCTTTCGTAACAAAGTCATTCAAGATCACTACCCACCTGGAAGTACATTCAAGCCCTTTGTTGCAATGGCAGGCTTAAACGAGGGCATATTTAAACCCTGGACAAAAGTAAATTCTCCATCCTTTTTATTCTTTGGTGGAAGAAAGTTCCATGATCACTCAAAGTATGGACACGGAAAAGTAAATGTGGTTTCTGCTCTTGAAAAGTCAGCAAATGTTTTTTTCTACAAAGCCGGCATTGAACTCGGTATTAATAAAATTGCTGCCTACTCCAAAAGACTTGGCTTAGGGGCTCAAACAGAAATTGAAATCTACAACGAAGTGCCAGGCTTAATCCCAACCGAAGAGTGGAAAAAAGAAAAACTTAAAACAATCTGGTATCCTGGTGAAACACTATCCCAAGCCATTGGCCAAGGCTATGTTTTAGTAACGCCCTTACAAATGGCAACTGCCTATTTAGCAATCGGCAACAACGGAATCGTCTATCAACCACACATTATAAAATCTATTGATGGGGAAAAGCCCATCCAAGCAAAGAAAAGACACAACAATATCATTGCATCCAATGAAATCTCGGACCTAAAACTCACTCAAGAAAGCCTAAAAACAGTCCAAAAAGGACTCTACTCTGTTGTCCATGGAGACAGAGGCACTGGACGTGGATACCGACTTTACAACGGCATTACAATGGCTGGAAAAACAGGA
>CALGNA010000104.1 GCA_937958795.1 uncultured Bdellovibrionales bacterium
TGGCTCATCACCTTGAACATTTACGACAAGGTCAAATTTCTTATCTAACTGTTTATAAGCTGACCAAACACGATCTGTTCCTGACGGACATGTTTTACTTGTCATTATCACGTCAGCTCCAAAAGATTGACAAACCTCCTGAATTTCACCTGAATCAGTAGCAATATAGACCTTTTCAAAAAGTTTTGTTTTTTTAACATTATCATAAACCCACCAAATCAGAGGCTTACCTAATAAGCTCTGAAGGGGCTTTTTTTCTAATCGTGTTGAGCCCAAACGAGCTGGTATTATGGCGCATACTTTTTCTAACATACGTCTTTTTCCTCAAGATTTTGTAAGGGCATAACTTACCACAGAACCTCTTAAGGCGGAAACACCTAAGCCCGTTCTGGAGTCCGTTATATAAACTTCTGTATCAAGCTGCTTTTGTAGTTTACGAGATATATTTAAATATTTGTTTTTACTGATTTTATCACATTTTGTTAAGACAACATGGAAAAAGTGTCCACCATTCTTACTTAGGTCAAACAAACTCTGTTCGTCCTCAGACCACTCTCTTCTCACATCCATTACAAGAACAAAACCCTTTAAATTCTGCCTGTTATTGACATAACTTTCCATCATAGCTCGCCACCTAAGTACTTCCTTACCTGATCGCTTTGCAAACCCATATCCTGGGGAATCCACAATCCGAAACCTTTTATCTGTATTGAAAAAATTCAACAATGTTGTTTTACCTGGTACTCGAGAGACTTTAGCCAGTTTTCTTTGTGCCAAAGCATTAATGAGAGACGATTTGCCGGCATTTGAACGCCCAACAAACAAAACCTCATCCCAACTATCCTGTGGCCAACCTTCTGAAGAGGCCGCACTCTTTAAAAACTCTAGCTTCAAAGTATCTCCCCTTAAAGTTAACCAACCGACTAAGCTACCAGAACAGCTTAAAAAGCCTTATTCTAAAGGATTTCCAGACATTATATCCGAATTCCTATGGCACCCCGGACAAAACATTCCAACACAGACCCTATCTGATATGAAGCTTTTACTGCAAGTAGCTTGGTAAGTTCTACAACACAAGATTTAGAAATAAAAACAGCCATCAAGTACCTAGGAGCACTAAAATTTTATGAAAACTGAAGTTATTAAAACCACTCTAGCTACAGAACATAAACCCCAGTGGGTCATTAAAAATACACTTACAGGCCATTCCTTTAAAATAGACTCTTACACCAACCTAGGCCGCTCTAGCTCATGTCAAATTTTTGTCGCTCATGACCCCTTTATATCGAGTCGTCACCTTAGAATTGAACATAAAAATTGCAAACTAATAGCTCAAGATCTCAACAGCTCAAATGGGTCCTTTTTAAATGGCCAAAAAATGATCCAATCCCCCTTAGAACACGGTGATATTCTAACTCTGGGACAAACAGCATTTGAAGTTATTGATTTAAAATCTTCGCTAACTACCAACAAGAACCTAGTAAACCATGAAAATTCTGCCTCAATTATCTCCAGTACTAATCATTCAAGCACTCCTCCAAGCAACACCTTTGAGCAAAAAAGCAAATCAAAATACAGGGAACCCAAAGCTCCAAGCACTTTTCATCTTCAATCTAAAAATCCATCATGGGCTCTAGAGCTCTCTAAGATTCCGACTCTTGCAAAAAGTAGAGCACATATTTTAATACTTGGACCCACAGGATCTGGAAAAGAAGTTATCGCAAATAGCATTCACAATTTATCCAATAGAAAACAAAATCATTTTTTAGCACTCAATTGCAGTGCCCTTACCTCAACTCTCATTGAAAGTGCATTATTCGGACATATCAAAGGCTCATTTACTGGAGCCACTGAAGACAGAAAAGGAGCCTTCCGCTCCGCCCATGGGGGCACTTTATTTTTAGATGAGATTGGGGACCTACCATTAGAACTTCAGCCCAAACTTTTAAGAGCACTCGAGTGTGGAGAGGTACAACCCGTTGGTTCTGATAAAATTTACAAAGTCGATACACGCATCTTATCTGCTACACATAAAAACATAGAAGAAAAAATACTGGATAAGTCTTTTAGAGAAGATCTCTTCTACAGACTACAAACTTTTCAAATCAATATTCCAGCACTTAAAGATAGAAAAGAAGATTTTGAAGATTTGTTTTTCAACTTCTGTCGACAATACAAAGTTTCTTTTTCTGCGTCTGCAATAAAAGAACTTAAAAACCAAGAGTGGCCAGGCAATATACGAGAATTAAAACAAGTTATAGAACGTGGATCAATTTTATTTAGTGGGATCCAAATTCAAACACAAGATCTTGAACTTATCATCAACAAATCAAACAAAATAAAATCCTCATTTCAAAAAACTAAATCCACTTCAGCACTAACTGAAATGGAAAAAATGATGATTCAAAAAAGCCTTATTCAAAACAATAGAAATATTAGGAAAACCGCTTCTGATTTAAACATCCCAAAATCCACACTTCACGATAAAGTAAAAAGGTACGGACTGTAAGCTTACTTACATCAAAAAACCACCCTCCATTTAACTACTGATTTATTGATACTAAGTGGCTATTTACTCATTTAAAAAGATGCTTCATGTTAATAAGTTATGCTATAAAATAAAGTAACTTAAAAAAACATGGAGGTTTTTAATGAGAGTCCTACAAATTTATTCAATTTTTATCATTTTTTTATGTTCCATTTCGGCACACTCTTACTCTACAAAACAATGTAAAAGAATGGACTGGAGACAAAAAGGCTATGATTTAGCTTTAGACGATAAACCTATGGATGAGTTTTATGAAATTGAAAAAAAATGCTTAAAAAAAGAAGTTAAATCTAACGAAACCGCTTTTAAAGACGGATGGAATAGCGGAAAGAAGTTTTCATGCTCAGACGAGAGTGCTTTTAATGCTGGAAAATCCGACAAACGAGCTTTGAAAATTTGCTCTTCTAGTAACTATCAAGAGCTTTATAAAAAGGGAACTGCTATTCTAAAACTAAATAAAGAACTAGAGTCCCTAGCATCCAACATAAAATCTGACCAATCTAAAATCAGCAAGTATAGCTCTAAGTTATCAAGCTTAAAGTCTTCAGTATCGAGAGCCGAAGAACAACAAGCAAAACTAGAAAAGAAAAAACAAAAATTACTAGATGACGGGCCATCTTCAGCTTCTGAAGATTAATATAAAGAAGCACTCTCTTGTGTTTTACTGACTCTAACATAAGGCAACAGATTATTTATTTTAGACCTCCACACCAGAGGCCTAAAAGCTTAAAAGTAAAAAAACTAGTAAGTTTTCAAATCTTCAGAGAAACTATCAAAACGCATACTTAACTCACTAGCAGGAATTGAAAATTCTGACGACAAACGAAAAAATGAATATGATTTCTTAATTTTTTCAGATTCACCAATAGTTGAATCTATTAAAGTAACAACATGCATTTCAATTTCTTTATTCTCAATATAAAAAGCCAACTCTATACCAGCTGTGCTTTTATCGCTTTTTAAATAAATAACTCTAAGTTTTTTCCGACCCAAAGGAAACTCGGAATTAATTCTAATTTCAAAATCATTGGTTTTAATATGCAAATCACACTCAACCAGAAAACAATCAGAAGAATCACTAAGTGCACCTTTTTTGAATGAAAAACTTCTGCCATCTATATAGCCTGGCCGAATTCTCAACTCACGCAAAGCAGTAAAAAGATCTCCGACGAGAGCATGTTCGTCAAACAAACTTAATTTTTCAACAAGACCCAACACTAAGGTTTTATTTTTGTCTTCATTTAAGTTTTCAAAACTAATTACCATTTGATCTAATATTTCATTCTTGTTGTTCGCATACGGATACTCATCAGAAAACACCTGATCTAACAGAGTATGCACCTCTGACACAGGCTTACTTTCTTGAGCACTTGAAAAGACTGCCGATAAAGAAATAATTAACACCAAACATATTCTAAATAACATTTTAATACCTCGCTTAAATGTGAATTCTTTGAATCACACTTCACTCGACATTTAGTCAATGCAGATATTTTTGCATTTTTTACAATCTTAGGTTTTCTTTAACTCACTCTCCACTCCAACACTTAGAGACTGTGGCATTTACTTTTAGAGGCACTTTAAGCACTAAAACTTTTTCCATAAGCTGTTTTAGAGGGCCTACCAAGGTGTCTATATTTTCTTCTTTTACTTCAAAAATAAGCTCATCATGAACCTGCAACAACAACCTCACTTCAGGGAAGTTGTCTTCAACATCTATCATTGCCTTTTTAACAAGATCACTGGCAGCACCTTGAATAGGTGCATTAATTGCAGCTCTTTCACCAAACTTACGAACCATTCCATTAGAAGCATTGAGTTCAGGCAAATGCCTTCTTCTTCCTAAGAAGGTTTCAACATAGCCCTTTTCTTTAGCTACCTCGATAGTTTCTGACATATAATTTTGAATAAGCGGAAATTGTCTAAAGTAATTATCTATGATCTCTTTGGCTTCAGGCCTAGGGATCCCTAAAGTTTCAGATAAACCATAAACACCCTGCCCATAAGCCAAACCAAAGTTGACAGCCTTAGCCATTCTTCTTTGTTCAGGGGTTACATTTTCTAACTTTACCCCAAACACAGATGAAGCAGTCGCTGCATGAATATCAAGATCATTTTTAAAAGCCTCAACAAGTCCTTTATCTCCTGTAATATGAGCCAAAATTCTTAATTCAATTTGCGAGTAGTCTATACACAACAAAAGACTTCCTTCTTTGGCTTCAAAAGCTCTCCTGACTCTTTTGCCTTTTTCAGTCCGAATAGGGATATTTTGTAAATTAGGATTTTGGCTAGAAAGCCTTCCAGTTGCTGTCAGTGCTTGATTAAAAGAAGTGTGAATCCTGTTTGTTTTAGCATTTAAGAGCTTTGGTAATGCGTCTACATAAGTCGACTTTAATTTTGAATACTCTCTATATAAAAGCAAAGGCTCAGCTATAGGATGAAGAGGCTTAAGTTTTTCTAAAACATCACTATTAGTTGAGTAACCAGTTTTTGTTTTTTTAGTTCCAACAAGACCTAGTTTTTCAAATAAAATATGACCTAATTGTTTAGGACTTAAAATATTAAAACTCTCACCTGCTAAATCAAATATAACAGCTTCGAGATTTTTTAGTTCTTCTTCTAATTCTGATGAATAAGTTTCAAGTTCCTTAGTATTTAAACCAATACCCCTGCGTTCCATCTGAAATAAAATTGGAACAAGTGGCTTTTCAATTTCATTATAAATCTTTAAATCATTTTCATGCATTCTTTCTCTTAAAAGAACGTATAATTTTTTAAGATCTGTCAGCTTTTTTTCAATAGAATCTATTGGATCCCAAGACGTCCCTAAATAAGTCTTTAAAAGACCATCAAACTTAATTGAACTTGGCTTAAGCATATAAGCCATAAGCATGATATCATCAAAGTTTTTTGGAAAAATAAAATTAAAGTTTTCAACATCAACTGAACTAAAAGTATTTTTAATATCAAAGCCGACCCAATGAATATTCTCATTCCAATCAACTAAACTCTGAGGTTCAATACCTTCTATAGATATAAAGCTATTTTGGAATTCATAAACCCACTGGTTGTTATTCTTAAAAACAAAAACCTCTTGGCTGGTTTGATCTGTTTTTTGGAAGCCTTTACTTAAAAGCTCTTTGAACTCATCTAAATTTTTCAACTTTTTTAAATCATATTGAACTGGCTTTTGAGGAGTTTGATTTGCTGTCGCCGAAACCTGCTTTGTATCTATGGACTGGTTCTTTGCAGCCTCTGACTTTCCTATAGCAGCTGTCCCACCCTTTGGGAGACGACTTAATAAACTCTCAAACTCTAACTCTTTAAAGAGTTCTGTTAACTTCTCATAATGAGGAGTTTTTAACTGTATAAATTTTTCATCTAAACCTTCAAACTCTACATCAGGTTTTATTGTTACTAATTTTTGAGCTAAAAAAACCTGATCCTTACAGTCCTCTAACTTAGTAACTGTTGTTTTTGATTTAATCTTATCTAGATTTTCATAAATAGATTCAAGGGTTTTAAATTCGGCTAAAAGCTTTTGAGCACCTTTTGGCCCGATACCTTTAACGCCTTTAATATTATCACTGCTATCACCAATAATAGCTAAGTAATCTCTAAACTGACTTGAGGGAACGCCCCATTTTTCAATAACTCCTTCAGGGTCGTATCTTTTTCGCTTCATAGTATCGTACATAGTAGTCGTTTCACTAATGAGCTGAGCAAAATCTTTATCACCACTAACTATAATATTTTCAAATTGAAGGGCTTCTCCCCACTTCACATAAGTACCGATTAGGTCATCTGCTTCAAAACCATCTTTTTGCACAAAAGGTATCCCAAGGTACTCTGTGATTTTAGTAAAATATGGAATTTGTAGTGCTAACTCATCTGGCATTGGCCCACGATTTGCCTTGTACTCGGGGTCCAGAACTTTTCTAAATGTTGGACCTTTTGAGTCAAAACAAAAAACTAAATTCTCCGCTTTCTCTTCTTTAAGAAGCTGTAAAATCATGGTCACAAAACCATAGATAGCATTTGTAGGCAGGCCCTTACTTGTACTTAAAGGCCTTACTGCATAATAGGCACGAAAAATAAAGGAACTTATATCAACGAGGTATAACTTTTTCACGAATCACTTCCATCTTTTGATCATCATCAGAGAAAACAAAGAGCAGGTCATTAGGACCTAAGTACTCAAATTTTTCTATCACTTTTCTCTCTAGATAGTCAGGTGATTCCATTTTGCTAACTTCAAGTTTTAAATTTTTATTCTTGGACTCAAGATCGCTGAGCTCAATAAGAAAGGCTTTCTTTTGCCTATGAAGACTCCAAACTGTTAAAATTTGCCCATCAACAATCAATATCGCAAAAGACAGGCAAATTAGAATAAGAGACAACCAACCTAAACTTCTGTAAGGCCGGTCTTGATACTTTTGTAAGAGTTTGTTCCATGCTTTCACATCTCTTATGTGATCATGATTTTAAAGGTTTGAAAAGGCTTCTCTTCCCCAGTACTCAGTTCCCTTATACATACTCTCTAAACGCATAAGTTGGTTATATTTTGCAGTCCTTTCTCCCCGACATAGACTTCCTGTTTTAATCTGAGCGGTCCCTAGACCTATGCTCATATCAGCAAGACTTGTATCTTCGGTCTCTCCGCTACGATGAGACATGACTGTTTTAAAACCATTTTCATGGGCGTACTCAACTGCTTGCTTCGTTTCAAGCAAGGATCCTACCTGATTCATTTTCACCAAGAGTGCATTAGCTGCCTTTAACTCAACACCCTTTTTAATACGCTCTATTTGAGTCACAAATAAATCATCTCCTACCCACTGAGTTTCTGGCATACCCGTACATGCTCCAGTCCAACTTGCCCAATCATCCTCTGCAAAACCATCTTCAATACTTATGATTGGAAAATCTTTAATCCAGTCTTTGTAAATAGCACCTAACTCTGCTCCTGAAATGACCGCACCTTCCCATTGGTATTTGTCTGCCTTAAAAAACTCTGTTGCTGCTACATCCAGAGCTAAACAAACATCATCCTTAACTTTGTAGCCAGCCTTTTCTATCGCCATACATAGCAACTCTAAAGCCTCTCGATTCCCACCTAACACAGGAGCAAAACCACCCTCATCACCAACACTGGTAGAGAGTTTTTTAGATGTTAATATTTTCTTAAGACTTTGAAAAATTTCTGAGCCCATTCGAACTGCATGATAAAAACTTTCAGCTCCAACCGGTACAACCATAAATTCTTGCACATCAAGACCATTAGAGGCGTGCGCGCCCCCATTTAAAACATTCATAAGTGGCACTGGAAACTTAAGAGGCATCCCTGGCTGAAAAACCCTAAATAAATCTATTTTTTTTTCATTTGCTTGAGCCCTAGCAAAGGCTAATGATAAGCCTAAAATAGCATTAGCTCCGTACTTTTTTTTCTGAACATCTTCCTCTTGTCTCAATAACCATCTATCAAAATCTTCCCAATGGAAGAACTTCTGACCCTGAACTTGTTTTCCAAGTTCTGCAATATTTGCTAAGGCTTTCTGAACTCCCTTGCCATGGAACAAAGCCATATCTCCGTCTCTTAACTCATGAGCTTCATGCAAACCCGTAGAGGCACCACTTGGAACAGCAGCCCTTCCAACAGCTCCAGATTCAAAATATAAATCAACCTCAACTGTTGGATTACCTCGGCTGTCTAATATATCTCTCGCTAAAACCTTTTGAATAATCATAAGAAGGGTCTCTCTTTTTGTGTCTTTAAATAAAACTTAAACTAAAGGAGAGCCCGCTTTTTCTCAAGACAATATGCAAAGTAAGGACTTTCATACCAGTAGGTTACACCAAAAGACGATAAAATAATTGTGGAACTTACAGGCTATCCATCTGTTTTTTAATAAGCTGAAACAAAGGCGGCTTTTGCGATTCAGAAGCAGCTTCTTTGTCTTCTTTTGACTCAGGGATCAATTCGCCCTTTTGTAAGAACTCAGTACGGACCTTTAATTTTTCAATAAGCTCAGGGTACTGCAAAGCAACCGAATCCCAGTTTGTTTTCTTTAAAATAGCTTTAAATTCTGGATTAGAAGAGAATAAAGTAATAAGCTGATGTGCTCTTGAAAAGTAATCACCCAAACGACTCATATCTTGGTAGGTTTCTTCTAACTCTTGTTGAAACTTATTACGAAGAGGCTCTGCAGAAGCTGCTAATGAAGTTTTTAAAAAATTAATTTCTTTTTCTTTCTCTGCTAAACGACCATTGAGACTCTCGATCCTTCTCTGAGAAACATCCACAGCCTCTAAAAGCTTAGCCACAAAGTCTGGCTTAAATTGATGAGGCTCAACACTAGCCAATAAGTTTTCTTGAGACGAGGACAGGTTTACAATGAGCTGGCAACCTTGCCAAGTTACTCCTGCTGCTGGCTGCTGAGAAAAACAAGGTAAAGTCTCAAATACACCCTTTAGATAAAGAGAAAAATAAGGCCACTCTGCAGAATCAAAAGGCATCTCTAATCTAAACTGAGAACCATCGACAGAACTTGTAACGACAGGTTCTGGATGAATGAAGTAAGCCAAGAGTCTCTCGGGTGTTGAGAACAAGTCTTTGGGATCCTGAACGAGCTTTAAAACTGAATCTAATATTCCCCAAGCTCTTAATTCTACTGACTTTAATGCAACATCATAAATAATATCTTCTTTACCATGCCATTTAGAAAAAGCCCCTAGAAAATCTTCAAGCTCCCTAGCCTCTATCCAAGCCTCTGGGTTCTTGGCTTTTTCAAACGGAAACTCCTGATAGGTATCCAGCTCATTCCACTCAATTTGGTGATGCTCTAAAAATTTAAATAAGCTGTTGGATACTTTGGCACTAATTTTCACACTTTAAATTTGATACTCTTTTTAGGTATGAAGTCAAAGCAGACTTTAATATTCTTGGTTATTTTAACCCACTCTTCATACAATCAATCTGAAGCATCCAAACCTGCTTATTTAAAGTGCAGTTATTTTCTAAAACCTTAGAATTACGAAATTTAATAAGTATTTATATAAGCTCACACTTTAATTTATATGATATTATATATTTATATAATATTTGACATTTTAACCGCTATGTGTAAATATATATACAATGCCTTCTAATAAAAACCTCATCTTGAATGCTCTAAAAAACGGTCATTTTATCTTAACGAAGCATGCCTTAGAACAGATGGGTCGGAGAAAAATATTTGAGTCAGATATTATAGCCTGCGCAGAGAATATTATTTCTTTCCACTACTAAGCCTTAAAAGATACTTATCTTATCAAAGGCTATTCTGAGCCAGAGAAAGTTTTAAACGTAGCCATTGCACAACATAATACCAAGCTCATTGTAACTGTTTTTTATGAAGACAATGCATATGATTTGGCCATTGAGGAAATAAAAAAATGAAGACAACAACAATAAATAACTACCTTGGATTTACTTACATCAAACTTACAAATGTTCCATTAATAGACTCTAAACATGGACCTATTATTGATATTAAACCAAGTGTTCTTGAAAACTTAGTTTGCATGGAAATAATAAAAAATAGATTTCCAATTAGAGGCCTTGAATTTAAACTTATTAAAAGCGTATTAAAACTTACAAACGAAAAACTAGCACATGAACTTGGAGTTAGCTATGCAACTGTTTCTAAATGGTCAAATAACCTTGAAGAAAGACTTTCTCCTGCTTTTGAAGTAGTTGTTAGGGTTTTTGCAGCAGAGAAGTTAGGAATAAAACTTAACGCCACCCTTAAAGAACTAAGGGCAAAAGATAAATTCAAAAACATCTCTATTTCTGCAAAATTTGCAGCTTAAAGTTTTCTAAGCCGCTTTTTTAAAACCAGATTTTGGCAATGGGATTCCATTATCGATCATTTCTTCCAAAAATGTAGGCTCGTTTCCAGCTGCTGTTAGCTCACCTTGAAGAGTTCCATCTTCTTGTCTAACCATTCTCTCAATCGTGTAGATATCTTCTGTTATATACTTTCCACTTTCAGTTAAGCCTACAACCTCAGTAATATGGCTCACTTTTCTGGAACCATCTTGGTAGCGATTAACCTGCACGACCATATCAACAGCTGAAGCTATCTGCATCACTAAGGCCTTCTCACTGATTTTACTATCTGAGCTTTGAGCTAGAGCCTCAAGCCTCACCATAGCTTCTGTAGGAGCATTTGCATGCACTGTCCCCATGCATCCTTTATGACCCGTATTCATTGCTTGGATGAGATCTAAAGCCTCACCAGATCTAACCTCACCCACGATGATTCTGTCGGGCCTTAACCTTAAACTACTTTTTACAAGATCTTGTATGCTAACTTCACCCTTACCTTGATCATCAGCCATTCGTGTTTCAAAAAAAACAACATGCTCGTAATCAACTTTTAATTCAGATGAATCCTCAATAACAATAATTCTTTGGCCAACAGGTATACGACCACACAACAAACCTAACAAAGTTG
The DNA here is from genome assembly GCA_937958795.1 of uncultured Bdellovibrionales bacterium. Taxonomy (GTDB): domain Bacteria; phylum Bdellovibrionota; class Bdellovibrionia; order Bdellovibrionales; family UBA1609; genus CALGNA01. Next base: position 11,047 of record CALGNA010000104.1, read on the forward strand.
TCTTACCAGAACCAGTACCACCACTGACTAAGATATTTTTTCCAAGCCTCATGGAGGCATCTAAAAATTGAGCAGCCTCAGGGGTTATAGCACCTAATTGAACATACTTTTTAAACGTCATTTCACTTTTAAAAAACTTACGAATACTGACTGTAGTCCCTTTTCTAGAACAAGGCGGAATCACAGCATGAATTCTTGATCCATCAGGCAACCTAGCATCTAACCGAGGCTCTTCATCATTGATTCTACGGCCAACACTTTGGGCAATATTATTAACAGCAGCCCTTAAAGAATCCTCATCAGCAAAAGTGTTTGATACCCTTACAAGTTTACCTTTTTTTTCAACAAAAATTTCATCAGGTCCGTTAATTAAAATCTCACTGACTTCATCTGCATTTAACAGATCAGAAACAGGTGCTAAAAAATTATCTAGAGCAGCTTTAAAAACACTGATGTTATCTTTTTTAGCCATACTTAGACCTAATGCCTTGTCTGATGAACATCAGTCACTTCTAACCAAGAGGCATAATCCATTATAATAAATGGAAGCAGTTTATGCTGCTCTAAAGCATCTAATAAAATAGTTGGCTCTTTAATATGGATCCAATGGCTGTACAAATCCGATAGTGCCTCCTGGTACAAGTCCATCCTTGCCCAACACTTTGTCCAATTAGAATACAAAAAATCGTTGAGATCTGCATTAAACGAAACCAGATCTAACAAACTCTCATGATAAAATTCAAAAAATACTTCTCTTGTTTCCACATACTTTTATCGGCAGAAATTCAGCATTTATGTAGGTTCTTAGGTCTAGATGCTTGTTTTACACACATGATCAAATACACATCCAAAACCTTTGTCCAGAAACAAGATACTTATAAATACGAATAGCCTACAAATAAAATCAAATGAACTACAAAAATAATATTTTAAAGTCAGCTTAAAGCTTTAGAGCGTAAGAAAGCCAAAAAAGAGGCTTCAGCAAATTGAGACAGAGTGTTCTGGCGACCTTAGAAGTCAGGATGCTCTTTATATGGTCACTCATAAAAGCGTAGGTCGTGTTTATTAACAAACCACAAATTAGACTGATAATAAAAATTTAAAGCTAGATTCTACAAAAAAAATTGTATTTATAATGTGTTTTCATAAAACTATTTTAAATGATTTTTAAAAGATTGCGTTTAGAAAAAAAATTATGAATCTATTTAAGACCTACAAACAGAGCTTGATAACAG
>CALGNA010000105.1 GCA_937958795.1 uncultured Bdellovibrionales bacterium
TATTAAAAAAGGCTTTTTAAACCCTACTGAAGTTTTAGCTTTTGATATTGAAACGACTTATGAAAATAAATTTGATTTAAACAACTTAAGAAGCTTATCAAAAGAGCCAGATTGGTTTACTTCTAAAAATTTTAAAGTAGAGCAGCATTGGAGCAAAAGTCCAGATGGAACACCTGTGCCATACTTTGTGGTTTGTCATAAAAACCTAAAGTACAATGGCAAAAACCCTTGCATTGTCTATGCCTATGGTGGATTTGAAATCTCAGTTGAACCTTTTTACTTAAAAAATTTCGGAAAAGAATGGCTGGAAAAAGGCGGCGTCTATATTGTTGCCAATATCAGAGGTGGTAATGAATTTGGTCCCAAATGGCATCAATCAGCACTAAAAGAAAATCGACAAATAGCCTTTGATGATTTTATCAGTATCTTAGAGGATGTTTGTGAAAAAAAACTAAGCTCTCCAAACAAAATTGGCATTAGCGGTGGGAGCAATGGAGGTCTTTTAGTTGCAACTGTTATGACTCAAAGGCCGGACCTTATGAAGGCAGTCCTGTGTGGAGTCCCTTTAACGGATATGCTCAACTACCATAAAATGCTTGTTGGTTCTCACTGGATCAGTGAGTATGGCAACCCTGATATTCCTGAGGAAAGAGCCTACTTAATGAGGTATTCCCCTTATCATAATATACATAAGGAGATGTGGTACCCAAAAGCATTCTTTTATACTTCGACTTACGACGATAGAGTTCACCCTGGTCACGCCCGTAAGATGGTAGCTAAGCTTGATAAGCTTGGTCACGAGAGCTTTTACTTTGAAAGCCTTGAAGGCGGACACTCCATGGCATCTAATACCAAAGCTCAAGCAAAACTCTTAAGTCTAGAGCTTACATACCTTCAACAGCTTCTTTTTGATTCTTAACCAAAGACAACTTAGTATATTTATATGTATGAAAACGAACGAGACAGCATCAAAGAGACAATAGGGGATTTAGAGCAAATTCGACTAAGCCTTGGATTATCTAGGCGAAAAATTTGCCAGCTTCTTCTTGTTGACCCATCATCATGGACACGATGGACCCAATCTGATGCTCCCACCTATATCTATAGATCTTTATCTTGGCTTTTAGCTCTTATGGAAAAAGAAGGGAAAACACTAGACCTCTTAACTCTTGTAAATCAAAAAAGAGTACATACGGACCTAGACACAACTGAGTTAAATCACTTAAAACAAAAACTACAAAATTCTGAAATAAACTTTAAACTTCAACAAGACCATATTGAAAAATTAAACCAATCTCTTTTTAGTATTCAGGACAAAATGATTCATTTTCAAGAACAAAACAAAAGTAATAGTTTATTGAACAATGAATCAAAACAATTCGGAGATATCATACGAGAAAACAAGAACCGTCTTCAAGAATTAGAAAAAAAATTAGAAAAAAAAACAGAAGCATATTCCAAATCAACCAATATTGACCCGACAGAGCCTCTGCTTATCAATCAACAAAGAGGGCTCTCTAAAAAATATCTATTACTTAGCTTTACAGTTGGAATTATATTAACTTTGGTAATTCAGCTAGTACTATAGTTCATCTTGTAATGAGCCTTAATGATTTAAGCAAAAAAAAGCCACCCTATACAAGGTGGCTTCCTAAATTTTTATTTAACTAAATAACTAAATTGAATCAGTTAAATAAAAAAACTACTGACAAGCAAAAAGATACTTGTTTACATTTTCAGTAGCAATGAACGTATTGCCCTTAGGCGAAACACCTTCAACTGCTAATGCTTCTGTACCTGCTTGTTGAGTTGCCTCTAAGAAATTCACTTGAAAACAATTACCAGCTTTAGAAACTGAAAAAGTTCCAATATTTCTCATAAGATAAGCATCTTCATAATCGATTTTAGCAGTATCTAAAGGAGAAACCTCTAAACTATAGAACAAACCCTTCTCATCATTTATATATTCTAATTTTTTAAGGTTAGCTTTAGCGCCATCTACATCATAGGTATGGCGAAGAACTCCACCCGTTGCTACATAGTGACCGTTAACAAGATCAACTAAAGGAGTTTCAATTGTGTAAACCTTCTCAGAGTCATAGTTGTTCACATCAACTCGTCTCAAAATCATTTTTGAGTAATTGGCATTAAGCGTATGATCGATCTGATTCGTCGGCCACAACACATCAGCATACTCAGTAAATGCCTTCATAGTAGACATAGAATAAACACCATTAGAATAAAAATCCTTTGCATTATGTGTTCCTTCAGGATGAGTTAAATCCTCATAAACACTCATTGGTGTTTGAGCAAAAACACTTACACTAGCAGTCATCAATAGACCCATTAAAATCGCTTTCATATTAATCTCCTTAGATTATATTTATTTAATTAATTACTTTATTTTAAGTACTGCTACCTCTAACAAAATCCCATCAGGAATTCAATAACATGAGTTTAATTTGTAAGAATTATAGTGACCTCAACTAACCCTCGACAATTGGACTGCATTCACAGCCTTAGTCAACTGGATAAACCCTCCAATATGACTTAATAAATACCTGAATTTATTAAGCTATTATGCGATGCGATGCAGGGTGGGGGCTGATCAAAGCTCTATTATAAGGATTGTTATGAAACTAGAATACAACTTTGAAGACAATCAGAAAAAAGTAGCTGCCCTATATCCAACCCCATTAATGGATCTCATCTACGAGGCCCATACACTCCATAGAAAGTTCCACAAGGCTGGTGAAGTCCAAGCTAGCTCACTCTTATCCGTTAAAACAGGTGGGTGCCCTGAAAACTGTAGCTATTGTCCTCAATCTGCCCATTATCAAACAGGTGTTAAAAAAGAAGCTCTCATGTCTACGGAGCAAATTTTAGAAAAAGCGCAAGCTGCCAAGTCAAAAGGAGCGACTAGGTTTTGCATGGGTGCAGCCTGGAGACAGGTGCGAGATGGTGCTGAATTTGATAATTTACTCGAATCTGTGAAAGCCGTACATAACTTAGATCTCGAAGTCTGCTGCACACTAGGAATGCTCAACCAAGACCAGGCAAATCGCTTAAAAGAAGCCGGAGTTTATGCCTACAACCATAATATCGATACTTCACGAAAACATTACTCTAAAGTTATTTCCACAAGAGACTATGATGAGCGATTAAAAACGATTTCATTTGCTAGAAAATCAGGGATGACCGTTTGTACAGGTGGAATACTAGGAATGGGGGAGTCTGACCAAGATAGGATTGATTTCCTTGCACAGCTTTGTTCATTTGAAAAAGACCCAGAGAGCATTACAATAAATACCCTTGTCCCATTTGATGGAACCCCTCTGGAAAAGTCAGAACAGATTTCTGTGTCTATTATATTAAGAGTTATTGCCATGGCTAGGATTTTAATACCAAAAGCCAAAGTCAGACTAAGCGCAGGAAGACTAAACCTTTCTCCTGCTGAGCAGTTTATGTGCTTTTTTGCAGGTGGAAACTCAATTTTTCTGGGAGACAAGCTCCTGACATCACCAAATCCTGAAGTAGAAGACGACATGAAGCTCTTACAAGAATTTGATTTATCATTTGAAAAGCCAAAACTAAAACAAAAGATACAGAAAGAGGGAATACCTCTAGGACTATGACAAAAACAGACAACAACTCTGGGCTGCTTCAGGCAGAGTTGAAAAGACGTATAGACTCTATCCAACAAGACAAACAACTTAGAAAACTTAATCCTAACAGATCAGACTGCACCAGTTTTGTTAGTAATGATTATTTAGGCCTCAATACGGATCCTTACTATAAATCTGAACTACTAAAGCGATTAGAAAAGATAGAAAACTTTGGGTCTTCAGGATCACCATTGCTCGGGGGCTATAGTGAAACAACTAAAGCACTTTCAGAAAAATGGACACAATGGTATGGATTACATCAAGAAAAACACAACTCATTATTTTTCTCTTCAGGCTACCAAGCAAATGTGGGATTTTTCTCTAGCCTTAAGGAACTAGGTAAAAGCGAAACCAGTAAACCCTTTTCTCAAAACACAGAACTCATATTATTTTCTGAACTAGAAAATCATATAAGCCTCATAGATGGAATCAAACAATCAAACTTAGAAAAACGAATATTCTCTTTAAATGATTTAAACGGCTTCTTTGAAGAACTAGAAAAACTAAAACCTCACCAAATACCATTAGTAATCCTTGAGTCCCTTTATTCTATGAGTGGCAAGCAACCAGATTTTAAAAAACTCATGGATCACACTTTGTCCCATAGAATATATTTTTATATCGACAAAGCACATTCAGGTGGAATTTTATACACCAATGGCATTGGAATAGATCCTGGTTTTTTAAGCCTCATAGACCCAAATCAACTTATCTTATGCCAGCCACTAGGCAAAGCATTTAACAGCCAAGGTGCAGTGCTGACCCTTCCTAATTCACTAGCCCAATGGGTTGTTAACAAAAGTAAAAACTATATCTACTCAACAGCACCATCAAACCTATTACTTGAGCAGTGGGACTTTCACTTAGATTATTTATCTTCAGAAAAATTTAAGATTACACAGCAAGCATATCTACAAAAAATAACACACTTTTCTAATCTTATAAATTCGGACAAAGTCCTAGTTTCATACTTAGAAATAACAGACAATAAAAACTCTCCGTACTTAAGTTTTAAGTCTCCTATTTTCAAATTTAATTTCAAAAGAGATCAGTTACAAAAAATCCAAGATCATATGAGTGAAAACAATTTCACGATTCAACAAGTAAGACATCCGACATGTCCTATCGACAAAGAAGGCTTTAGAGTTGTCCTCCGTGCAGATCACAAAAAAACAGACCTTAAAGAGTTTGTTTTAAAATTCAAAGAAGCTATTTCTGCAACACTAAGGCCAAAAGAAATACTAAGAAAAAAAACAAGAGAAAAAACAAAAGAAAAAAAAAGTAAAACTCTAATAATTAAACAGAGCCTCAACTCATGATATTAAATCCTAACAAGCCCCTTTTTATTACAGGAACAGATACAGATATTGGTAAAACTTTTGTATCCAGTATTCTTATAGCAGGCTTAGGGTGGAATTACTTTAAACCTATACAATCCGGAAACCCTTCAGATTTAAGCTGGATTCAATCTCATCTGCCCGAAGCTAAAACAACTCCTTCCTTATACCATTTTTCAGAACCCAAAAGTCCTAATCAAGCAGCAGAAATTGATGGTGTAAAAATAAATTACTCATCTATTATATCTAAAACACCAAGACTTAGAACATTAGTTGAAGGAGCTGGTGGCTTAATGGTTCCAATTTGTGACGACAAAACTTTTTTAAACTATGCCATTGATATCGAGGCACAAATCATAGTCGTCGCATCATCAAAACTTGGAACTTTAAACCATAGCATTTTAACTGCACTTGCCTTAAAAAACACTCAGGCAAATTTCTTGGGCTTTGTTCTTAATGGTCCCTCGCATCCTGAAAACAAAAGAGACATTGAGCTTTACTCTAAAGCCAAAGTGATTGCTGAAGTTCCAAACCTAGATAATTATGATATTAAAAACAAATTAGGCTCAAACGACAGACAACTTAAACAACTTTTTAAAACATATTTTTGTCTCAAATATCCCAAGGATAAGGACTCAGAAATTATGATTTTAAATAATAAAATTATAAATAACAATATTCCAAATAACATGCCCTATATAACAAAACAGCTCCTTCCAAAAGAGATCTCATGAAAACAAGCTTACCAAATGAAAATAATTCTATTGTCGATTTTATATCACTTAAAAAATTACAAGAGTGTATTGTTTCTGATAAAAAAAGCCATTGTCTCTGGCTCAATACACTTTCTTTTCTCGAGTACGTAGGTTGTCGAAAAATTGTTAAAAGCCAAAGAGCTGAAAATATAAGACTTGAAACACTTCTTCATATTCAAGAAGAGAGCCGGCATGCTCTGTTTTTTAAAAAATTGATCCCTAAAATCGACCCCGACATTGACCTCAGCTTTGGGTTAAATGATTTTCTTGGTGGATCAACAGGGGAGAGGTATCTACAAGACATCGATCAATTTGTTTATACAAAATTTTTCAATTCAGATCCCAATTCAAGTTTTTTAGTCTACAACTGGGTGACTTGGTTTATCGAATACAGAGCCTGCATACTTTATAAATCCCTAGAAGAAGCAACAGAAAGCCTTCCACTCAAGCCTTATTCATTGAAGAGCTTATTAAATGAAGAAGAACACCATATGGCAGAGTCTATTCAACTCCTTAAAAAATTAGATCCAAAATTTGATAAACACATGGAACTTGGTTTAAAACATGAGGCTGATTTTTTTGTACCATTTATTCAAGAAGTTCAAAATGATTTAAATAAATCAAAATTTATTAAAAACACAAAAGACTCAAATACGAACACGAAAAGGATATCCATATAAATGTCAGGGATCTGGAAACCCTTCACACAAATGCTTGCTCCTCCACCTGGTGGACTTATTGATTCAGCTAATGGCGCTTACTTGTATAAAAAAGATGGCCAAAAAATACTAGATGCTATCTCTTCTTGGTGGGTTATAAACCATGGTCACTGCCATCCACATATTATGCAAGCCATTAGAACCCAAACTCATAAACTTGATCAGGTTCTTTTTTCTAACTTCCATCATGAAAAATCTGAAGAGCTCATTGAAAACTTAAAACAGCTTTTAGACCCAAAGTTTCAGCATTTTTTCTTTTCAGACAACGGGTCTACCTCTGTAGAAGTTGCACTTAAAATGACACTCCATTATTTTAAAAATTTAGGATCTAAAAATAGAACCCACTTCTTGAGTTTTACTGGAAGCTACCACGGCGACACTGTTGGTGCGATGAGCCTTAATGATCGTAGTACTTTTACAAACCCATACAAAGAACTTTTATTTGAAGTTAACCAAGTTAAACATCCAGGCAAAGAACTTTCAGAAGAATGGAAAAAAAGTTTTTTACATAAGCTTGATGTCTTAAAAGGATCACTAGCAGGACTTATCTTAGAGCCACTCATCCAAGGAGCTGGAGGCATGATTCCTTGGCCAAAAGAAAGTCTCGAGTTTATTATTACAGAAGTTAGGAAGACGGGCGCTCTCGTCATATTTGATGAGGTTATGACTGGCTTCTACAGAACAGGAAAAATGTTTGCTTATGAGCATCTTTCACCTGAACAATACCCTGACTTATTGTGCTTATCTAAAGGCCTAACAGGAGGCTCTCTTCCAATGGCACTGACTGTGGCTACATCAAGTATTTATGAAACATTTCTAGGACCTAAATCTAAAATGTTTTATCATGGACATAGTTTTACTGGGAATCTCTTCTCCTGTGCTGCAGCTGTTGCAAGTTGCCAATTGTTCTTAAAAAATCAAGATACCTATTCAGCAAAAGTGAGTAAAATTGAAACTCACTTTTTAGAGATCAAGGCCCTCATTCCAAACAGTTGGGACCCAAGAGTCATCGGAACCATTCTGGCCTTTGAGCTACCAGATCAAACAAAAACTGGGCGATCTGAATATACGTCCATGCTCTCAGAAAAGCTGACTCAAAAAGCCCTAAATGAGAATATCTTTATTCGCCCACTCGGGAATACGCTCTATTTTATGCCACCATATTCTGTAGAGGATAGGGAACTCCAAAGCATTAAAAACTTTGTTAAAAAACTGGTTTTTGAGCAAGATGACATGTATTGCTAAATTTAGCTTATGGCTTATATTAGGACCACTAGAAAATGAGGTTTTTTTGATGCAGATCCTAAAATCTGCATCCTAACAGCACAGAAGCTGTACTAAAGCTTTCGTGCACAAATTAAGATGGAGCGATAATGGTATTCGAGGAGATTAAGAACCAGGGTGGACACGAAGAAATTATTTTTTGTCACAATGAAGACGTAGGCTTAAAAGCTATTATAGCCATCCATAATACAGTTCTTGGCCCAGCTCTTGGCGGAACCCGCATGTGGCCCTACAAATCAGACGAAGAAGCCTTAACTGATGTTTTAAGACTGAGCCGAGGGATGACATACAAAGCCTCAGCTGCTGGGCTTAATCTTGGCGGAGGAAAAGCCGTTATCATCGGAGATCCAAAAACAGACAAATCTGAAGGCATGTATAGAGCTTTTGGTACTTTTGTAAACTCGCTAGGCGGAAAATACATTACTGCGGAAGATGTTGGGACAACTGTAAAAGATATGGAGCATGTTTTTTCTGAAACTCCTTTTGTAACAGGTATTCCAGAAGCACTTGGTGGGTCTGGCGACCCTAGCCCTTACACAGCTTACGGCGTACTAATGGCAATTAAAGCCTCAGTAAAAAAACAGCTCGGTAAAGATAGTTTAAAAGATGTTAAGGTTGCTGTTCAAGGCCTAGGAAATGTTGGCTCCAACCTGGTTAAATACTTAACAAAAGAAGAGGCTATAGTAACTGTTGCTGACATTGATACAGATAAAGTTTCTAAAATTTGTAAAGAGTTTAGAGTCGAAAACATGGACCCTCAAGCTATTATTACCAGCGATTGCGATGTTTTTGCCCCTTGTGCACTTGGCGCCATTATAAACCCTGATACTGTTGGAAACTTAAAGTGTTCCATTGTTTCAGGCGGAGCAAACAATATCTTAGCAACTTCAAAAGAGGGCGACCAGCTTAAAGAAAAAGGCATCTTATATGCACCTGATTTCGTAGCCAACGCGGGGGGCTTGATGAATGTTTATGTTGAACTTGAAGGCTACTCAAATGATAGAGCTTTTAAAAAAGTTGAAGCTGTCTATGATAACATTATGTCTGTTTTTAATATTGCTGAAAAAGAAAATATCCCAACATACTTAGCTGCTCAAAAAATGGCCAAAGAAAGAATTGAAACTATTGGCAATTTAAGGAAGCATCACCAGGGACGAAACTCCAGACCCTTCTCAACCCTTAAACAAGTATTAGAGAGACAAGGATAATATAAATGACTTCAGAAAATACAAACAACCCACCTGTTAAAAACGACCACCAAAACACAGATAAACCTCAGACAAACAAACATGTTTCACCAAAAAACTGGGATGAGAGAATTATTGATGGCTTAGAGGCTAACTGGAAACCCATTGCTGGTGTTTTATGTTTAGCACTTTTAGTATTTGGAGCCTTTTCAATATTTTCAAGTATACAAAAAAGCAACAATAAAAAAGTTTGGAATGAATACTATGCAATTGAAGCTCAACTTCAAAAAATGGATAAACCCTTAACTGCTGACAAGAAAGGTCCAGACATCCAAAAACTTGAAGAACTCAGAATGAGCTTTTCTGACTTTGCAAAGAAAAACCCAAACTCTCCTGCAAGCCTTTATGGTGCAACCCGATTGTCAGCTAAGTATATTGAAAATAAAGATCTAAACACTGCAAGTGAAATCTTAAACTCTGTGAAGATTTCAAAATTGAATGGATTTGTTCCAGCTTTATACCATATGCAAAAAGCTAATGTTCAGATGGGTCTTAAAAAGTGGGACGAAGCACTTATTGCCTTGAAGGCCCTTACAGACAAAAAAGAATATAGCTCTTTTGCTCCGGAAGCCTTGTTACAAAAAGGCCTTATCTATATGGAAAAAAATGACTTTGCAAAAGCCAAAGATAGCTTTAATAAAATTAAAACAGATTTTTCTGATGCTGGCGTAAGCAAAGAAGCCGATTCGTACTTACGATGGATGCAGGTCTCTAAAAAATAAGATACTGACCCATCAATAGCCTTTTTCTTTTTCTCCAAGGAAGCCTTATGAATTTATTAAGCAAATATATTTTGATACTTTTGTTAAGTTTAAGCTATTTGCAGGCGGGCTTCGCTTTTGAACTAGATAGACGTTGGGTCCGTGACTTTAACCAAACAACTCAAAAGAATATTCCTGTATCTATACAGACTCCATACTTTCACAATGAATCAATTGTTTTTGGTGACTTAAAAGCCCTTAGATTTGTCCACCCAAAATGGGGGCATCAAACTGGACAGATTCTTATAGACAAAGGCCTCTCTGGGCCAAACCTTGGAATCCAAGATTATTTATTTGGAAGCTCTTTAAATGGTCATTTCTACAGCATTAACCTGTCTGAAAAAAAGATCCTATGGAAAACAAACTTAAAATCACTCCTAACAGCTAAACCATTATTAAATGATGGCTTATTGTATGTCTTAACACAGGATCAAAAGCTTTACGCCATTCAAGCCTCATCAGGCGAAATTGTTTGGAATTTTCAAGCGGACTCTCTTTTTTCTGAAAAAACAGACCTTTTAGCTTACAAACCTGTTCTTCATAATAGTTCTATCTATTTTGGCTTATCAAATGGCACCATTTACCAGTTAAATAAAAAATCAGGTTTATTACAAAAAAGCTTTTTTGTACTTGGAAAAGATAACCTAAAAGCTCCTTCTTCTGAGCTTCAGTTACTCCAAATTAAAATTCAAAATAAACTAACAGATAACAGCTTTGAATATAAAAAAGATCACTTCTTGTTTTCATCAAAAGAAGGTCAGATTTATAATACCAGCATTCAATCCAATACTCTCACTAAGACATCTAAATCTAATCTTGCTATTTATTTTATACCTAAGAGTTTAAATGGATCTAGCGTTCTAGGGTATAGCCTAGACGGCAAACTTTTTACTTATAACTTGGAGTCTCATAAACTTACACCTGTAGACCAGAGACTCACTGGTAGTACATTTGCTCAACCTGCCATTATTTCGTTTTCAAATAAAGTCAAAAGACTTTACTTTGTTAGCCAAAACAGTGTTTTGAGCTCATGGCGCTTTTCTTACTAGTTAGTCGTTAAATTCATGTTAAGTAGGTTATGAAAATTTTTAAAAGATCACATATATTAGGTTCTTTTCATTTGGTTTTACTTGGCTTGTTTCTTTCAAGCTGTACGACCAAGCCTTGTCATATAGAAAAACAAAATATTTCAAAAACAACCTGGGTCTATGAGTACGACCAGTCTATTCAATGCGAACTAAAATCCGGAACAAGCTTAGAGTCTTCCAGAAAAAAACTCTCCTCTATCTCTGTTTTAAGAGAAAAAAAAGATCATGACAAAATTGCCAGAGCACAAGTATGCGGCGCCCTTACTGGTAGAATCAACAGCTTTGAGATCTCAGCGCAAGATCTTGAAAAAGCAATGAACTTAGGGTTTCAACAATTTGATCTTAAGCTTAGATAAAAAAACTTCTATTCAAATTATTCATAAGGAGTTCTTCCGTGAGTTCTATACAAAAACTAACTCAAGCTATTTTAACAGTTCCAGATTTCCCAAAACCAGGAATACAATTTAAAGACATAACCCCACTTTTTTATAACCCACCCTTATATAAGTTGCTTATAAAAGAATGTGAACTTGAAATTCAAAACATGGACTTTGATTATATTTTAGCCATTGAATCAAGGGGGTTTCTTGTTGGCAGCCCCTTAGCAATTACTATGAACAAGCCACTTGTTTTAGCAAGAAAACCTGGAAAACTTCCTCGGAAAACGGTTTCCGCTCATTATGATTTAGAATATGGCTCAGATAGTCTAGAAGTCCACACGGACGATATAAAAGCCGGATCTAGAGTTCTTATCATTGATGATGTACTTGCAACGGGTGGGACTGCAAAAGCTGCCCAAGACCTTATAGGAAAGATAGACTGCACCGTAGCAGGCTTTCTGTTTTTAATGGGAGTGAAGGGTCTTAATGGCTCTCAGAAGCTTTCTGCTCCGGCGAAGATACTCTTACCATCTTTGTAAAATAAAGCTTAATATCGGTAACTGAATGCTCTACATGCTTTCTAAGGGGCCTTGTAAGAGTTTCTAGCTCTTGCATAGGTGGTAAACTAAAGTTTCTTGGAACTACATGGTCAGCACTCATTAGGGCTGGAATTAAAAAAAGACAAAGGCCTATTAATCTAATTTTCATTTTGCTAAATCCCTACCTAAATTGCTTTTCTAAATTTTAGAAAAGATTAAGTTATAGCATTGTCTAGGCGGAATTCTGTTATTTGACAAGCTCTGAAGCACCCGCAACACCCCAAGTAGCCTTAGAAGCAAAGCCCTGCGAGCTTCTAATTTGGCCTAAACCACTAGAAAGAAAGGATTTTTCTAAATGATTTTCAAAATATTCTTTATAATATGGCTCATGAAAACGCTGCGGAAAATGCTCTTTAGAGTCCTCAAATAGGTCCTCATCTCCCTGTTGGACAGAGTCAACAGCTCCATAAAAACCACCTGGCTTTACTGTCTCCAATGATGCTTTTAGGATCTTTTCTCTAACAGACAAAGGAGTCTCATGAAATAAAAAGACTGAATAACAAGCATCAAATTTACCAAATTTGCTAACTGAAATATCTTGGGCGTCTGCATTTCTCCAAGTGATGTCTCTAAGCTCATCTGGCCAACTTTTCTCAGCCTCAAATAAATAAGGTAAACTTAAGTCACAAGCTACAATTTCTGCATTCGGAAAAGCAAAACTTAAAAATCGAGTAGCTCTTCCAGTTCCACACCCAAGCTCCAGAAACCTAAGCCCTTCTCCCGTATGATCTTTACCAAAATGATTTTTCATAGGCTCTATAATAAGTCTTCTCATAGGGTCAGCTGTACCCCTGAATAAAAGCTCAACTTGGTGATCATATAATTTCGCAGACTCTTCAGATAAGTAACCATTGGTTTGATAGTGGTAATTGGTTTTATAATAATCAGGGAGTGCATCCAAAAGAACCTTTGAAGAGTTCGAAAATTCCGCAACTATTCCTTTTTTTCTTCTTTGCGCGGCCTTAAGAGAATCCCAATATATCTTCATTAAAGTATACAAATGATGAACAGGAGATTCTATTTCAAGAACATCAAAAGGGTAGACCCCTGAAATAATATTTTGAATATCTGCAACAAAGAGCTCTTCCGCTAGCTCCACTAAGTCATCAGATAAAGTAGGAAGCTCATTTCTAAGCTCTTTAAATGACTTGCCCTCTA
>CALGNA010000106.1 GCA_937958795.1 uncultured Bdellovibrionales bacterium
TGAATTTCACTTTGAAAGTGATGGCCATCTATCCAAGTATGATTGTTAATATCTCTATCAGTGAGATTGATAACTTCTGAAGAAATTACTTTTCCATTTTCATCAACCCAGGTTTTAGATTGATTTAGATGAGCTTTATATGCATCAACTGTATCTGTTTCATTTTTTTCTTTTGCCGTTAAAATTATGACGGCTTCTTTGACCTTGTCATCAAAATCGCTAACGCATACCCATTCGGTTCCTTCTAATTCACATGACCAGTTCATGGGTAGATCAAAGCTAATATATGAGTTTTTAAAAATTTTAGCTGAGGATTCAAATGGGGTAACTAAAAGTATAGAAACAACCAAGGAAAAGATAAAAATATTTAAGCCGTTAAGACGAAGTGAGTTGTATTTCAAGTTGTTTACCTCTGATGAATCGTTTTGTCCGTCTAAAGGATAAACCTTATTGAGGCTGAGGTAAAAATAGGAAGTGTTTGTCTCTTCCTAGGTCTAGATAGGAAGGTCTAGATGAAAAACTAAGAACTAAGGTTTTGCATAGAGAGTCTAGTTTAACCACTTAAGGATTTAGTTTAAGTACTCAGTATAATGGCAAACAATAGGGCTACAATGACCTAATAAATGGAGTGACTATAAAAAGTGATTATAAACTCTCTAATGCACTTAAAGCATCTAAATGTTTTTCAGATTGTAATAGGCCCTTAAGTTTAAGGCTTTCAGTTCCAACTGATTTCATGTGTTGAATCACTTGAGGTACGGTCCAATTTGGTTTGAGCTCCATGATTTGGGCTGCAATGCCTGCAGCAATAGGTGTAGACATGGAGGTTCCAGAGCTAGTGGTAAACATAAAATTAAGAGAATTTTTCTCCTTTAAAGACATGATAGTAAAACCATCAACTGGATTGCCCGTATCAGGATCTTTTGAGTCTCCACCTGGTAAAGCGATATCAACATCATTTCTTCCAAAGTTAGCGTATAAAGATAAATTATCTGAAATTAACGATGAGGATGTTACAGTTAGGATATGGTCGCTGTTGTAATCAGCAGGGAAGTTAAAAATTCTATCAACATCAAAACCTTCTCCGTAGGTAGTGTCACCATTTCCTGCTGCTACAACAACTAAAACGTTTTGATCTTCTGCGTATTGAAAAATGGGTTTGAAAACATGATTTGTGTCAATCTCTGCGAGTCTTTCTGAGTTATAATATTGTCCCAAAGATAAGTTTATAATATTGGCACCCTGATCAATAGCGTAATACATAGAGGCAGCTACGCTTCCAAAGTCAGTATGTAAGTAGTGAACAGCCTTGATTGCCATAATTTGTGCTTTTGGTGCAGATCCCATTATGGGGCTTGCTGCAAGACCTGCAACATGAGAACCGTGCCCAAAATCATCAAAGGGAACATTGTCGTTAAAAGAAAAATCCCAGCCTAAGTAATCATCTATAAAGCCATTGTTATCGTCATCTATGTTATTATCAGGAATTTCATTTTGATTTGTCCAAATTTGTTTATTAATAAAAGGGTGATTGTAGTGAACACCAGAATCTATCACTGCAATTATAATGTCTTTGCCTTTAGAGAGTTTCCAAGCACTTCTCGTTTTTAAAGCTTTCATGTGTTTAAAATCTGGGAGTTGTAAGCTTGCTCCAATTAGGGTGTCTGTTGCTTTTGGATCAAATGGGTCATTTGCTGTAGCAAAAATTTGATGAACAAGTTGTCCACAAACCCCTCTTTTGTCTTTTCCCCAAACCATAATAGAATAAGCACCTACCATGTCCATTGTAAAATCTGTTAAAGGTCCTTTTCTCAAGACAGTTTGTAGGCTTGAACCTAAGGGAGGGATTATAGCAAAGTATGTTTCAAGTTTTCCGTTTATCCATCTCGGTGGTTTTGAGTCAGAAGCGTCAAAATAAATTTGAGATTTTTCTAAGTGATAAACATCACTTAAAGAAGACGGTGGATAGCTATAATCTAAGCGTATTTGCGGGGGGTTAAAAGCATCTTTACATGTTTCTATTGCACTTATAATTTGATCTTCTTCTGTCTGGATTTGTTTTTGTGATTTAGCATTTGGATTGTATTTATTTCTTTCAATTATGAAATCAGCAAATTGCTCTTCAGGAGATTGAATATCAGGTTGTTGTTGTGATCTTAAAAGAATTTTATTTTTTGTAAACTGAGTTTTGGGGAAGAGGTCTTGAAGGGTCTCAAGTGGTACGTTTTTAATCTCGTAAAGTTTATGTTTGGGAGCTAGGTTTAAGATTTTAGTTTTAGGATAGTCTTTAGTTAAGCTCTGAAGCTCTTTTTGAGAGATGCCTTGTGCTAAGATTCCAAGTTCTTGTTCTGAAACCTTAGCCCACCCCTGATAAGGTGTATAAGAATCAGTACAGCCAACAGTAAGATATAAGCCTGAACTTATATATAAAAGAGAAAAGAGCGTCCTTGCTCTAAGCATATCCCCCTCCCATCCTTGCGAGTTGATAATAGTATTCAGATTTTAAGAGCTTATGTCATGGCATAAACTATTCTTATAAATATAAGTTAATTTAATGCCTTAGCTCATTTTTGCTAGAATGAGGTTCTTTATAGTTTGGTTAAGAAACGATTGGCTTTGGTGAAAATTTTCATGAATTAGGGGTTGGAGTTGATTTAAAGGGTGTTTTAGAGCTAAAAATAGTCATGAATTTTCAACAACTTACTACATTTTGTGCCGTCGTTAGTGAAGGAAGTATGACTGCTGCGGCAGAAAAGCTTTATTTAACCCAGCCTGCTGTAAGTCAGCAGATACGAAACCTTGAAGACGAGATTGGTTCAGAATTATTGGTAAGGGGGGTTCGTAACGTAAAGCCTACACTGCAGGGTCAGTTGTTGTACGATTATGCAAAAAGAATATTATACCTTACTCAGCAAGCTGAAGTTGCTCTACAGGCGATTTCAACGGAGCTTAAGGGTTCTATTCGAATTGGGACTCTAAATTCTATTGGTCTTTATTTGATAAGTCCTATTATTGGGCTGTTTTTAAAGCACAATACTCAGCTTCATATAAAACTTACTTATGGTAATACAGAATCCTTAGTTAAAGGTCTAATGTCGGATGAATTAGATGTTGTCATAGTGCCTGAGCAAAAAGGTGAGATAGCCTATGATTTAGACCCGTACGGGAATAAGTTCTTAATGAAAGATGAAATGTGGCTTGTTGGGTCTGGTCGTGATGATTCATTGCCACAATCTATTGCTTTGAAAGAGTTTGTTGATAAACCAATAGTCTACTTTACAGATAAATATGCTATTTTTAGAAATTCATTAGAAGCGAAATTAGCAGCTTTAAACCTTGAGTTTTTACCAGTTTTTGAAGCTGATAATGTAGGAACTTTAAAGAGAGTAATCGAAAGTGGTTTGGGATGGGGCTTTTTGCCTTCGCACAGTATCTATAAGCAAGTTAGAACAGGGAGAATGTCGAGAATCTTGGTTCAAGACATGAGCGTTTCTGCTTCAATTCATATGTACTACCGTCAATCGAAGCAACAAAATGAAATCGTGAGCACTTTTTATAGAGCTCTTAAGCAGCAGGCACTAGGCTAAGTTTAGAGTAAATCTTGGGATAAAATTTTCAATTTTCTAAAACCTTATTTACTCAAGGTTTTTTTAGAATAGTCCTTAAAAAATCATCATAATTATAAATTTAATCCTGTCATTTTGATCTTGGAGTTCTTGCTTTGTTTGCTAAAAAAATATTTGGCCCAGCTTTATTATGTCTATTTTGTTCTTTTCAAGCATTTGCTGTCTTGCCGCTCATACCAATTTTAATTCTAAGTATAGGTGGAGCTACAGGTATCACTTGGGTGGCATTAGAGGCTGGTAACCCAGCTCTAGATCCAAATATCTATGTCCAATTAGAAGATCATCCTACTGGAGTAACTCAAGTAGATTTTCACGGTCATTTATCAGAACTTGAGATGTCCCTTGATACAGCAGTTTACTTTTTATCAACATCAGGTCTTTTGGTTTATGATGTAGCGAAGAACAAAGTTTTTGGGGTTGAGAGGGCAGAAGTTAATGATGTGTTACAAAATGAGTTAGCTTTGGATTCCACGAGTCTCACTGAAGCACAATCTTTAGTTGCTGGTCTTACATTAGCTCCACCAATTATGAGGGTTGAGGCGGAAGAGAATGATTTAACTAGAGAGCAGTATTATACTGATGCTTTTGCTCTGATTAGTGAATTTAAAGCTAATCAATGTCATGCACATGGTGGAAGATTCTCTGGTAAGTTTCTTATGAATGGTTTTAGGAGGCTTTATGTTCATTCTAACTTAATGGCTCAAAAAGGAATTAGTCCAATTGATATTTTTTCCGGTGGGAAGCCTGTTTTGTGTAGTTTCGTAAGAGATAATTTTCAAAGTAGCAGGGATCTTTGTTTGTCAAAATCGAAAACAAGTGCGGGAGGTGCAAAGAATCTATGTTATGAGGCTTTATCAAATTATACAAATTTTATTTTACAGGGTTTTTGGAGAAGTAATTGTGGTCTTGAAGGTGGTATTTGTGAACAAAAGAATGAAGATTTTGAACAATATCATAATACATGCCTAGCACTTGTTCTAAATCATTGTACAAGTAGAAATGGTACCAATGATGGCGCAGAAAAAATGTTTACTGATCAGTACAGGTCTGCTCTTATAGAGTCTATGGGTGAATTTATGAAGTTCTTGAAGTTAATGTCAGGGTTTTAAAGTTTGAACAAAAGAATATGAGATAAAAAACTAGTTTCTCTTTCCAAATCTTGCAGTCATAATTCTTAATATTTCAGAGGCAGTTTCTTCTAGAGCTTTATCTGTAACATTAAAAACAGGCCATTGGCGGTTTTTTTGAAACAAGCCTTCCGCATAACTGATTTCTTTGTGTACAAATTGATGATTAAAGTAAGTAGCTTGATAGGTTCTACCAATTTTTTGAATACGCTTTTGTCGTATCTTTAATAGAGGTTCAATATCTATTAAAAGGCCACATATTTTTCTTTGATCCACTTTATAGACTTCTTCAGGTAGCGGCGTATTTAAAACGAGAGGTATGTTTGCAACTTTCCAACCTTGGTGGCTTAAGAAGATGGACAAAGGAGTTTTACTAGTTCGACTGACTCCGACTAAAACGATATCTGCTTGGTCGAGGTCTTCTAATGCTTGGCCATCATCATGACGGACTGTAAATTCAATAGCTTCAATTTTTTTATAATATTTTTCATCAACAGTTCTAAGGATTCCGGCTTCGAGCTCTAATAAAGGGGAGGCTCCAAAAAACAAAGAAAGTTGATCAAGTAAAGGTCCAAGTAAATCTACATGGTGGATTTTAAGTTCATCGCATTTTTTTTCAGCGAGTTCTCGTAACTCAGGAGTGACAAGAGTAAACGCAATCATGGCTTTACTAGCTTTAGCCGATTCTAAAATGGGAATAAGTTGGTCGTTTGATCTAATGTTTTTAAAACGTGTCGTGCGAACCTCATGCTGTCTGTATTGGACAACAGCTGCTCGCATAATAGTAGCAGCTGTTTCTCCAGTACCGTCTGAAATAATATAAATATTTTTTTTAAAGGACATGATTCAAAGAGCGTAGCACAAATTGAAAATTAAAGTCTGCTAGTTTTTTTTGACAGAGGGCATGAAGATTCCAGGTTAATTCAGAAGAAGCTCCGTCTTTTAAAAAAAAGAGAGCTTTATTTTGATTTAAGGCACGTAAGCTATGAGTTGTTGGCAAAATCCAAGTTTCAAATAAAATATCTGGGTCAAGTGACTCCGGGAATTCTTTGATAAGTAAAGCTTCGTTTTTAAAGTAAGTATTTGATGCAATTAAGATAGATGATAAGTCAGATTTGTTTTCTAAGTTTCCATTTTCGGATAAAAGTGGATGGCCTACTTTGAGTAAAAGACTTTCAAGTTCTGGGAGTTTTGGAGTTAATTCAGTGTAGGATCTTTTAGAAATAAGGCCACTGCAGAGCCAGTCAAAGTGTCGGGTCCATTTAGATTGAGGTAATTGAGGCAAAACCCAAATTGGATAGGAGTTCCAGTCTTGTGGAGTCATTTTTGAAAGTCTCCAGCTACTTTGTCTAGCACGCCATTGATGAAAGTATGAGAGTCAGAACTTGAGAATTTTTTTGCAATTTCTAGAACTTCATTTAAGACAACAGCAAAGGGGGTCATGGAAGTACTGATCTCAAAAGTGCCCATCCTCATAAGAATAAGATCTACTTTTGCTATTCGTGAGAGTTTCCAATTTTCAAGTTTAGTCGTAATTAATTCATCCAGTTTTTCTGATTGCTCAACAATACCAACAATGAGGGTTTTAGCATATTCCCATTCTTCAGGTTGAGGTGAGAAGTAACGGTTAAATTTATTGAGTTGATCTTCGATATTCTGCTCTAAGGTTTCAAACTCATGTTGAAATAAAAACTGTAGAGTCCATTCGCGACTGTTTCTTCTTAAACCCAAGGTGTGTCCTTTCCGATAGTATCAATAAATTCATTAATCGCCTTAAAGCTCATGTAGACACTAGCAAACCGAACATATGCTACTTCATCGATTTTTTTCAAGTAAATCATGACCATTTTCCCAACTTCGTCTGAATGAAACTCAGATTTTTCTTGGCCTTTAAGTGTTTCTAATATGGTGTCTACAGCTTTTTCTAGGGCTTCGTGTGGTATGGCTCTTTTTTGACAGGCTTTTTGGAGGCTAGAGAGAAGTTTTTCCCTTTGGAAAGGCTCTCTTCGGCCATCTTTTTTTATAACCATAATATCTTCAAATAGTACAGTTTCAAGGGTGTTAAACTTCATATCACACTGTAAGCAGTTACGTCTTCTTCGTAAGCGAGAGTCGTTTTTGTGATGACGAGTCTCTAAGACTTTTGATTTATTAGAATGACAATAAGGACATTTCATAGTTGTAAACCAAAGCAAAAAGTTGAAACTTAAAACTGTGTAATAAGGATTTTAGGCTAGAGAGGTCAGGACTATGGGTCAAGATTGTGTGGTCCTTGTCAAAATTTCATGAGTGTCATGAGAGAGTTGAGTATGTCTATGAATAAAATATCTAGAAAAAAGACTTTTACGAAGCTATTTTGGGCCAGTTTAGCCCTGTTATGCCTACTTCAAATAGGGTTTACGCCTATTGAGGTTGAGGCGGAAGAGCTAAAATCTTCCGTATCAAATGATGGCACGCTCTTTATGAACGAGCCAATGCGCTGGTTTTTAGATGTTGGACACTCTGTTAGCAAGAACGAAAGTCAGTTACTAGGTACTGGCTCTTGGGGGAAAAGTCCTTATAGCTTTTCTGTAGGTTGGGTGTCGGCTCATTATCACCCTAAGTTTAGATTTGCTCAAAAATTTAGAGCTTCTTATGGGATTGGTTTCTTGAGTAGGCTGAGTTGGCTACCAGCAGCGGAGTTTAGAGCTTTTGGTGGTCAGGAATCAGCTATATATTTACAGGCTGGTATGGGACCTAGATTAAGTGTTGAGCATTGGGGGTTAGAGATACTTGGCTTTACAAGGGCCGAGGGCCGTCTCCACTTAGGTAAGAATATCCAGTTAACATCTGCTGTGGAGTTAGGTTTAGCTGAGGCTCTCATTGATAAATCTTACAATAAGAATTGGTTTTTAATTTCAATGGGAGTTTCTTTTGTCTATTGAGTGTTTGGACGAGCTGTGTTTGAACCAGGTGTGCAAGATTTAAAGAAATTAAACAAAATCCATCCGAACCTCATATCGCAGTCTCAGCAGTTGTTTGAATCTATTTTAGATGAAACCAAAAGCCCGGCTAGATCATTAAAGAGCTTATTTAAAAATAATAAAAAATGGGGAAGTAGAGACCGGCGCTTTGTTGCTGCCAGTGTGTATGATCTCTTAAGGTGGAAAGAGCTCTTGATTTCTTTTTCTGAGGAGCGTGAAAGCCTTATGGAAGCTTACCTTAGGTGGTGTGATCTAGCAGATCATAAAAGAGTCGAGTTTTCCGAGTCACAAGCGGAGTCGGTACAACACTCTTATCCTGAGTGGCTTTATGAGAAAGGAAAGTCATACTTCGGAGACCAATGGTCAGCTGAAGCTAAGGTATTAAACAAAGTTGCCCCTGCATACTTGAGGGTCAATTTCCTAAAATCCTCTCAGGTTGAAGTTGAAAGGTTTTTAGAAAACCATGAAGTAGGCTATCGATACCATGATAAGGGTTGTTTTGAACTTTTAGATCGATTTCAGTTTTTCAAGTTAGAGGCTTATTTAAGTGGGTTATTTGAAGTTCAAGACAGATCATCACAATTGGTAGCGCCATTTTGTAATGTAAAGCCTGGTATGCGTTTTATTGATGCTTGTGCTGGGGCTGGTGGAAAATCCTTACATGTCTCTGATTTGATGAATAATAAAGGCCAGATTATTAGCTTAGACTTAGAAGACTGGAAGTTAAGAGAGTTAAAAAAACGTGCAAGAAAGCTGGGTTGCTCCAATATTGAAGGAAGAGTCATAGAGTCACAAAAAACCATTAAAAGATTAGCAAAATCTGCAGATAGGGTTTTGTTAGACGTCCCATGTTCCGGTGTAGGCGTGATAAGACGTCATCCAGAAACAAAGTGGTTTTTAACAGAAGAAAAAATTAAATCTTTAAAGGAACTTCAGAAGGATTTATTAAGTCGCTATTCTAATATGGTTAAAATTGGTGGGAATCTTATTTATTCAACTTGTTCTTTTTTTGAAGATGAAAACCAGCAACAGATACAGAGTTTTTTGAAGGGTAATGAGAGCTGGGAAATGGAAGATGAAAAAACGATTTTACCTAGTCAAAAAATAGGTGATGGTTTTTATATGTGTCGGATGAAGAGAATTAAATAAATATTAATTTAGATAAAGGGTCGTAACTTTGAAAAATGATATTGTATTCAAAAATGGATTTTGCTGGGTTGATAAAAATTTATTGCCTTATTCTCTAGGTATTAAAGATGGTAAGATTCAAGAAATTTCTCAAGAAAAAATCGAAGGTGAGAGAGTTGTTGATCTTAAAGGAAGTAGTATACTTCCTGGGTTTATTGATTCTCAGGTTCACTTTAGAGAGCCAGGTCTAGTTCACAAAGAAACAATTGAAAAAGGTTCTAGAGCAGCCCTGTTAGGTGGAATCACGGCATTTTTTGAGATGCCAAACACTACGCCCCCAACAACTCAAGTTGAAAGACTTAATCAAAAAATTGATATTGGTAAAAAAACTTCACATACTAACTTTGGTTTTTATGCAGGCGCGACTTTAAATAATTTAGATGAACTCAAAAAAATGATTCAAGTCACTGGCTGTGTGGGAATTAAGGTCTTTATGGGAAGCTCAACTGGGTCCTTATTGTTGGAAGATGATAAGCAAATAGAAAAAATTCTTAAAGAGACCAATTGTGTTGTGGCTTTTCATGCAGAAGATGAAGCTTTGCTTAAGAAAAGCTATAAAAAGTTTGAAGACAAAGATGGTTTAAGTGTTTTTGATCATCCCACAATTCGTTCTCCTGAAGTTGCACTTAAGGCCACTAAAAGATTAATAGCCATTGCTAAGTCGAGTGGTAGAAAAGTTCACATCCTTCACATATCAACTAAAGAAGAGATGGATTTTTTGAAGGACAAAAAAGATTTTTGTACAATTGAAGTGACACCACAGCACCTTTCTTTGTCTGCACCTGATTGTTATGATGTAAATGGAAGCTTTGCACAGATGAACCCACCGATAAGAACAAAAGATCATCAAGATGCTTTATGGAAGGCTCTTTTGTCAGGACTAGTTGATGTAGCGGGCTCAGATCATGCGCCTCATACTGTGGAAGAAAAAGAGAGAGAGTACCCTCTGAGTCCCTCTGGAATCCCTGGGGTTCAAACAATGCCTAGTTTGCTTCTTGATCTATGTATTAAAAAAAGAATGACTCTCGAAAAGGTTGTAGATTTACTTAATGTGAATCCAAGAAAGCTTTTTGGTCTAGGTACTTATGGGGCGATAAAGCTTGGTAATCAGGCTAATTTATCTATTTTTAACTTAAGTACGTCCTTTAAGATGAGTAAAGAATGGCTAAGTAGTCAGTCGGGCCATTCTCCATTTGAAAATCAAGAGATTGAATGTGGGCCAAAAGCTACGGTTATTAATGGAAACCTTGCGATGTTAGATGGCAAAGTCCTCGGCACGTCAAAGGGCGAGCCCATAAATATTAATTATTGAGTTTTTTATAATTACTCTTATAATTATGTTATGGCTGATTTTATTTATAGTTATAATTTAGAGATTATTATTTTTTCACTTCTTGGAACTTTATTAACTGGTTTATGGATGTTTATTGAGTATTTTGAAGATAAAAAAGAAAGTGAAATTGTTTCAACATTTAAGACTCAAAGTATAGATTCTACTAATGATGAAAATTTTAATAATAATCAAAGTAAGTCAGTTATTTATGAAGACTTTGTTGAAAGTTCTATAAAAAAAGCTTCTTGATGTCTGTTACTAAAAATATACATTTTTTTATAAAAATGAGCATTTGTCTTTCTATAGGTGTTTCGGTTTCTGCTAATCAGAAAAATGCAAGTTTTGTACCTCTCGCAGAGTGGAATAAAATTATGCACGGATACGACCATAGTACAGATAGAGAAAAGAATAAATTTATTTTCGACAAGATGGAATCAAAGGTTTGGGTAGAGCGCTATGCTGTTTTAGATTTTATGTTAAAAAATAATTTTAAAAATGCACTTTTTGAACAAAAAGTTCTTGAACTCTTCACAAACGACCCAGCATTAGTGGTGAGAACGCAGGCTTTAAAAGTGTTAGATCGAATGTACCCTAAGATGGAGTCTCAGTCCTATAGGAATATTTTATGGGAAGAGTTTTTTGATTCCAATAATAAGAAAAAATCTTATAGCTTGTGGATAAGAGATAAAATTTTAAATTCCTTGTCTTCACATACAGGTTATTTGTCTGTTGATGAAAAGAAAAAGTGGCTTAGGGCACTTCAAGAAGATGAAGTTCGTATTCAAAAAGCCGCAGTTAATGCTTTAGAGAAAAGGGCTCCATTGGGGACTGTAAATAAGGATGATAAGCTAGAGTTGAAACAGCTTTTGTTATCACAATTCTTAAACCAATAATTTGTAAATATTTAGGCAGCTCTCTTAAGTGGGTGTAACTCTTCGGCTGTTTCTTCAGTGCTATGATCGATATTATCTTCTTCATTTACCAATTCCATTTTGCGAGATAATTTCTTTTCTTGTTGTTTTGCAAGAATATTTAATAAATCAACAAGTGGAGCCTGCATATCTGTCGTTAGGTTTTCAAAAGAGAAGCCAATTTTATAGCCATTGATGTTTCTGGCAACAGCAGTAGCTTTTATGGCTTCATCTATTAGGAGTGTCTTTAGAGTAATTGTAACCTGATCACCCTGACTTATGGGCTCTTCTGTTAAAATCCCAAATCCACTTCGACTAACAGTTTGGAGTTGAGCTAAGAAGGATTTTTCATCTGTGGTTTCTAGGAAAACAGAGCCTTTCACAGTAAAGCGAGGGTTTTTTCTTTTTTCAACATCAAGAGCTTTAAGAACCTCAGGAAAGGAGTAGAGCTTTTCCCAATCTTCAAGATTTTTATGCCAAAGGTAAATACTAGTTAAAGGTGCGGTTTGTGTTCTAAGTTCAGATATGAGGTTTTCAAATGAAAAAGGACCGTGGTCTTGGCCTTGGAAAGCAAAATGCCACTCTTTAGTTATTCTTGGAGAAATGACTTTTAATTGAGACTCCCAGTCTTTAGAACTCCAGTCTGCATAGTTAAGCCATTGATTGAGGGTAGGTGACCAAAAAAGAGACTCCTCAAAGCTATCATCTTGAAGCTCTTTAAGTTCAATTTTAGTAAAAGGACCCCTGACTTGATGGTTCAAAGGGTTAAATGTAAACCACTTCATATGTGTCCTTATCGGCAATTATTTATCTACACTATAGTGTAGGCTTTAATGAAAATGAGGTTTTTTTGGCTTTATTAAGGTATTTCGGTATTTTAGCTGGCTTTATAGCTGGATTGTGGCTTTTTTCGCAAGCTTTAGAGTTTGAAAATAAGTCTCCTAAAGGGATTCATAGTGAAATACCAGAGAAGCAGGCTACGAATAGAGGCAGCTTAGCTAATAAAGAAACAAAGGATACGGATCTTACACATGAAATTATGGGTTTTAGCGTAAATGGTACGTATGCCGATGGTCATAAATGGCGACTAAAAGCTAAGGAAGCGTTTGGTAGAGAGGAGCTGGGTACATGGTCTCTTGTATCACCAGAAATTTTTTATGAAGAAAAAAGTAATAACTTTTTGATAGAGGCTCATTCAAAGAGCGGTGAAGTCATTGTAAAGCCTCTTTTGGTGGAGTTGTCTGGTGATATACGTGCAAGGACAGGTAACAATTATTCGTTTTATTTAGAAAAGCTCAGTTTTGATGAAAAAGATAATTCTATTTATTCTAATGAC
This sequence comes from uncultured Bdellovibrionales bacterium, assembly GCA_937958795.1. Taxonomy (GTDB): domain Bacteria; phylum Bdellovibrionota; class Bdellovibrionia; order Bdellovibrionales; family UBA1609; genus CALGNA01. Next base: position 12,485 of record CALGNA010000106.1, read on the forward strand.
AAAATCACAATTATTCAGAGTCAAAAAAAAATAACTCTTGATGCTGGATCTTTTTATGCTTCTGAAAAAAAAGAAGTTATATTTTTAAAAAATAAAATTACTTTAAAGCAACGAGATGAAAATAATAAACTTATCAAAATAAAATCTGATGAAGCACAGGTTTATTCAGGGAGAGAGGAAGTTTTAGTTAAGAAAAATATTCAAGTTCATTACTTGGATTGGTTGATTACGGGTGATGTTGCAAAATTGTTTTATACCAGGAAAGGGGTTCAATTTGACCGACTAGAATTTGGAGGGACTCCTGTTAGGGCTACAGTAAAAGATTTAAAATTACGTGCCAATAAAGTTATTTATTTACCTAAAAAAAAGGCTTTTGTTTTATTAGGATCGCCAAAGGTTTGGTATAAAAATTCTCATACGATTGAGGGGGAGGAGATTTTAGTTTTTATAGAGACGAAAGAGGTCCAAATTAGAAAAGGTACAGCATTAGCTGATACGGATAAATTAGATAAAGAGTTTAACAAAAATAATAAATAGGTGGATGTTATAAAGTTGTAAAAGGCAAAATTATTATGGTATCAGAATTTAAAGTAGAGAGTTTAGCAAAAAAATTTGGATCCAAGGAAGTGGTTAAAGATGTTTCTTTTTCTGTTTCAGCAGGAGAAGTAGTGGGTTTGCTAGGTCCAAATGGAGCAGGAAAGACAACAAGTTTTTATATGGCCCTTGGCTTGGTACAGCCAGATAAGGGACAGGTATTTTTAGATGGTGCAAAGGTAGGGCATCTGAGTTTAGCTCAAAGAGCAAAAAAAGGCTTGGGGTATTTACCGCAAGAGCCAAGTATTTTTAGAAGAATGACTGTTGAGCAAAATATTCTGGTAGCCCTAGAGGCTAAGCGATTTTCAGGAAAAATTAAAAAACAAAAACTGGAAGAGCTTGTAGATGAATTCGGTTTAGGTAAGGTGTTTAAGAGCAAGGGAGTTTCCCTTTCAGGTGGTGAGAGAAGACGAGTTGAAATTGCTAGGGCTATTGCGATTGAACCAAGTTTTTTGCTTTTAGATGAGCCATTTGCCGGAATTGACCCTATTGCAGTTAATGATATTCAAAATTTAATTGTTAAGCTTGTCGACAAAGGTCTTGGTTTGCTAATTACAGATCATAATGTCAGAGAGACACTTCATATATGCAATAGGTCCTATGTTCTAAAGTCTGGTGAAGTTGTTGTCGAAGGGACATCAGAAGAGATAATAAACTCTAAAGTAGCAAGGGATAGTTACTTAGGAGAGAATTTTAACATTAATTAAGGAATTCAAAAAATGGCCATTCAACTTAAGCAAAGTTTAAAACTATCGCAGCAACTGAGGATGACACCTCAATTGCAACAAGCGATAAAGTTACTTCAGCTTTCAAGAGTTGAGCTAGAGGCTGCAATTCGTAAAGAATTAAATGAAAATCCAGTTTTAGAAGAGTTTCATGATTCTATTGAAGATGACCCTGGTACAAAAGAAAAATTGTCCTCTTCCTCAAATGAAACAGGTGAAAAGTCTCATATGGATCAGGACCCTCAAAAACAAGATGAATTTGATTGGGAATCCTATATGGAGAACAGTAGAGATCTCCCATCTATATCAAGCGCTTCACAAGAGTTTGTTAATTATGAAAATATGATGGCTAACTCTGAAACTTTACGAGAGCATCTAAATTGGCAAGTCCAACTTTATGGTCTTATGGAGAAGGAAGAGTTGGCAGCTTATAGAATTATAGATTCTATTGATGATAATGGTTATTTGCAAACAACTCTAGAGCATTTAAGTCAAGAATCCGGTTTGAGTATGGGGGATATGGAAGATGCTCTGTATGTTATACAAGAACTTGATCCTCCAGGTGTTGGAGCGAGGTCTCTTAAAGAGTGTCTACTTATACAAGCTAAGTTTTATGAAGAAGATACGTCTGATTTGGTTGCATTGATTGAAAATCACTTACCTGATTTAGAGCAAAGAAATTTTGAAAAAATTGCTCAAGCCTTAGAGACTCCGCATGAAATTGTTGCTGAACTATATAAATTAATTATGACCTTTGACCCTAAGCCAGGCAGAAGGTTTCAAAGTTCAGAGACATTTTATGTCACTCCAGATGTTTATGTCTATAAAGCTGGGGATGACTTTTCTGTTTCTTTAAATGAAGACGGTATTCCTAAGTTAAAAATATCACATTATTATAAAAATTTATTAAATGAATTAAACCAAAAAGGCGAAGCAAAAGATTTTATACAAGAAAAGTTAAAATCAGCGCTTTGGCTTTTGAAGTCATTGCATCAAAGGCAAAAGACTATTTTTAAAGTGATGGAAAGTATCGTTAAATTCCAGCCAGAATTTTTTGAAAAAGGCCCTTCTCATTTAAGGCCACTTATTTTAAAAGACGTAGCTCTAGATATTGAAATGCACGAATCAACTGTAAGTCGCGTTACAACAAATAAGTATGTACATACGCCACAGGGTCTATTTGAATTAAAATACTTTTTTAATTCATCTATAGGCAAAACAGGTGGAGATGTTGTTGCTAGTCAATCTGTGAAGTTTAAGATAAAGCAAATTATTGCTGCTGAAGACAATAAAATGCCCTTAAGTGATCAAAAACTTGTCGATATTTTAAAAAATGAAGGCATTAAAATCGCAAGAAGAACAGTTGCTAAGTATAGAGAGCAACTGGGCATTCTCCCTTCTAATAAAAGAAAAAAACTTTTTTAAAATTAAAATCTGCATATAATATGTTTTGATGGATTTTATTGAAAATTAAATAAAAAACATACCATTTCGATCACAATTATTCTTTTTAACAGAGAATTCTTAACAAAGTTGTTTAAAAATAATAAAATTCTCCAGCTATTAAGACTTAAGTCCGATAGTTTTTTATGGAGGAAGAATGAACGTAGATTACCAATTCCGAACACAGAAGCACTCAAAATTTTTAATAGAATATGCTGAAAAAAGACTTTCAAAATTTGCTAAATATGCAAGTTCCAATATGGAGATGACGGTCTATTTTGAGACTATAAGTACTTACAGAAGAACTGTAACTATAAGGGCAGTTAATGGTAAGCAATACTTAGAGGCCACCTCTGAAACTGATGACTTTTTCGAAGCAATTGATCTTGTAACGGACAAGCTTGTAAATCAATTATCTAAGATTGAAGGCAAGAGAAAAAAAATGAAATTAAAGAATCAAGTGTATACAAAAAATATTTTTAACTTGAATGAAAAAAGAACTCGAGATTATGAAAAAGAACAAGAAGAGTGGGACTGGGAGCTTATAGCTTAAGCACCATTCAAATTTTGAGTATCTTGTGTAAAAAAAGAGCCTCAGTTGTTGAGACTCTTTTTAAATTTAATACATTTAAAGTTGAGTTTTACTTTAAGTCTTGAATGTATTTAAGAACAGGAGCCATATCAACTTTGTACAGAGCAGCGGGAACTGTTGCAAAGCCTTCACCTTCAAGAGGTATAAGGTTTGCAGCATCACGTGCACAAAGCATAGATGGAGCTTGTTCGTAGTAAATACTTTTCCCAGAAGCTTTGATGGCATTGTAAGTATCTTGTTGGAGCCACAATCTATAACTTGTTTTTTCTAGCCCTGTGTCTTTGTCAATGTAAACACTTGGTTTGCAAGCAATCGTTGCTTCTATAAATTCAATTGCAATTGTTGTATTGATTTCTTCAGCTGTTGGTGCCTCTTGAGCAAGAGCAAAACTAGATACTAGAAATAAAAGCGATACTAAAAGTGACTTCATTTTTCCTCCATGAAAAATTTGTTAGTACCAAAAGGCTTATGTGCTCTGGCTTAAAAAGCAAGTCATGGTTAGGATTTTAACAAGTTTTTAACAAACCAGAATAAACTCACCACAAATAAGTCAAAAAAAACCAAAGGCACTGGGTCAAAAAATTTTAGTAATTTAATTTTTTAGATAAATTAGGTATTCCCTAGGGTAGGGGGATGGCTGAATGATTAAAAATTCTTGTACATGTTTTTTTGGGGTTCTTTTTCTTCTCTTTAGTTTTTCTGGCTATGCCTTTGGAGGTAGCCAAAGTTCAGCTTCTTCAGGAGATGTTAACGCATTAAGTTTTAATCCTGTCAGTGGGGTCTTAACACAGTCGCCTCTCTTAACAAGTAAGGGGTTTGCTGTTGAGTTATTTAATTATCAAGAATATCTGTATTCCCAGTCAAAGGGCTCAGAGGTAGGAGATAAGGTCGAGATTTCGACACGACTCAGATATCAATTTAATTCAAGTGCTTGGGGGTCTGTTGGTTTTACCACAGTTCCAGAGCAAAATAGATTTGATAATAAAACCTCTGAACTCGAACTTCGAGGTGGCTATGCATATGGCGACTTTATTGCTCAAGCTGATTTTGGTATAGAGTTAAATGATACAAATGATGGCGGAATATCATTTGGACCTGATTTAGACTCAGAAGGGACCTTTATCACGTATAAGATGTCTCCGACGTTTGCTTTAACGCTTTATCCTTTTAATTTTGATAGTGCAGTTGGTGTTGAATATAATACGGGTGATGTCTCGCGCATTTATTTTGTAGAGGGTTCACCTAGTGCAATAGGTTCTGGCGCTTTAGCTTCATCTGGAGCAGGATCAACAATAAGACTTATTCAAAAAACTTTACCTGGAATAGAAATAAAAGCTAAGTTAACAAGTAAGTTATCTACATATGCAGGTGTTAGTTTTTCAAATTACCTTTACCCAAAAGATACAGATTTTGATATTCGAGAAAGCAGTGTTGCACTCTCTGGTGGCTGGGAAAGAAAAGAAACCTATGGTTTAAAGTTTGGGGGTTTTTATAAAGGAAGCTCTTCACTTCTAAGTTTACAAGCTGTTGGGCATGGGAACTCAAGGCAGACAGGGTCTTTGCTTACAGCAGCTCTTTCTAGTTACGGACTTTTTGAATTACCACGTGGTTTTGTTGCGGAAGTGGAGGGGACTTTTAGTAAAGCAGGTTCCTATCCTTATCGTGTGAATAGAAGTGGAGAGGACTTTGACCCTGATCTAACGGGTAATTCCAGTTTTTCTTCTGATCAAAGAGTATATAGCGATTTAAATGGAGAGGTTCAGGATTGGGTTAATGAAATTGGTGGAGCTGCTGCGGTAAAATTAGGCTATCAATTTGCAAAGTGGACACCCTTTTTAAGTTATAAGTATCAAAGCGAAAATTTTGTTTATGAAGCAAGAGAGTCAGCTCATAGGTTGCGTACTAATGATCGTACGCTGTCTCATGGTGGTTTAAACAGAATCGGATTAGGTGCATTTATATATTCTGGCCAGTTTTTGGTAAACCCTTCTTTTGAGTATAGAGTAGCAAATCAAGCAGTATTTGGTAACAGAGATGATGTCAGGCGAACCGATATTTCGACAGAATTTAAAAAACAAGATTTTGCCGCCTTTATAAATGTAAACTACTTCTTTAGGAAGCCAACTGGTGTTGGAGCTTTTCGAATTCTACAGGAAGATATTTAGGTTTATTATATGAAATATCTAATAAAACCTAACCAAGCTTTTTTTTGGTCTCTTTTCTTATATTTATTTATTGGCCTAAATTTAATTTCTTGTACAAACAATGAAGACATAAACCAAGAAGGCCGCAGTTTTGAGTTACAAAAAACTCTTAAGCAGCTAGCTGATTTTCAAGTGAGCATAGGTGAAGGTAAAAATCTAAAGTTCGCAAGTCCTGAAGATAAGGAGTTAGTTATAGGTAATATGAATTTGGCTTCACAAGCATTAATGAGGTTTAACCTTAAGGGTGCTGATGATGTGAGTGCACAAGCTTTATTGTCTACAAGTTTATATGCTTTAAAGGCTTTTGATGTTCACGAAAGTGATTATTCTCAAATGACGGATTTGAAATTAGCATTAGCGCAGTTTTTAAACCAAAGCTTAGATACTAGTCCTCAAATTTTATTTTCTTGGGATTTTAGTGAAGGCTTTCATTCGACTGGATCAGATGAGCCCCCAATTGTAGCTTATCAGTTTTCAAGTTTTAGTGAAAAAAGTGATTATGGTGTCTGGAATAACCCGTGGACCTTGGATACGCCAAAAGCACAAATCCGTGGTTATGGTGAGAAGGATTGGCTTATCAGTCCAAAACTTGATTTAACAAAAGTTGAAGAGCCACAATTTAGAATCTATCAACAGACTCAAGTAGGACATAACTCTAAGAAAACAAATCAATTTATTAATCACTTAATTACAAAACACTTATTTCAATTAAAGCTATCTTATAATTATGAAAATGGTTCCCCAACCGCAGAAGGAGTTGAGTGGATAAATATTGAGATTCCTGTTGAAGACTTCCCAGCAGGTAAAAACTTCGTCAAAAAAATGACGTCATGGATATCACTAGCGGATTATAAAGAAGAGCCTTTTACTTTAGCGTTTTTCTTTAACTCCCAAGATAGTAAGGATAAAGGAATTATATTTGGCAAAAACTATCTCGAGTGGAATATTTTGAATTTTCAAATTATGGGTTCTGGCGCTATGGCTTTTGTGCCTAGGCAACTGCTGGAAGGAGTGAAGGCTCAGTTCTTTTTTAATACTCCAGATAGTATGTTTCAAAGTCTTTTTACTCATGGACAAAGTGGTTCATGGAAAAGAAAGGGAGCTACCTGGGTGGCTTCAAGCACAGTTGGTGTTAAAAGTGATGCTTGGCTGTTTAGTCCAGCTCTGTTCCCTGAGGGAGAAGTTTCTAATCTGAAGTTTAGAATAAAGGGTAAGGGTTTCAATGGTTCCTACTTAAAATTTCTGCTTTCGTCTGATTATGAAGGAAATGATCCTGCACGAACTGAATGGGTTGGCCTAGAATATGAGCTTCAAGATAATATCATTGAAGGTGTTATTCCGGACTCATTAATTAAAGATGGCTATGTATTGGCTTTTCAATTTACAGGTAATCAAAGCCAGCAGGTTGAACTTCAAAGTCTAGAGATATTAGGGGAAGGTTATAATTTTTCCACTGAGTCATTTGTTCTAAGTTACGTATCGCCAGATTTTATTGACCCAGACGCACAGAGTATATTTCATGAGTTAAGTTTCGATGGAAAAAGTCAGGTGGAGAGCGTGCTAAAGCCAGAAACATCTGCTCCCTTTGTAGCAACTGACACAGGTTTGTTTATTCAAGCTGAAAAGGCGACTGAAGCAAGAATAGCTTCTTATGGTGAGAGTCTTTTAATTTTAAAACCTCAAAATATTCCAACAGATAAAACCAACAGTATTTCTATCCGATTTAGTTACACATTGGGTAAGTATAACAATAGAGCAGTAAGTAAAGAGTCTATTAAGCTTGTTGTTTCTAAGGACGATGGACTGACATTTGAAGACTTTGGCTTTGATCAAAAGCTGTTAAAAAGAGACTCTAAAGAAGAAACTTACCCTTGGTTGTCTCTTTCGTTAGAGGGTTTAGATCTTGATAAGCTCGTCTTTGGTTTAAGGTATTATAGTTTGCAGAATGTACTTCCTCCCCTTACGATTCATAGCTTTGAATTTAAGGCTGATTAATTTTATGAATATTAAAAACTCTAAGCTTTGTAGTGAAGTTTTTATAGTCCTAGCTATGATATTTCTTATTTCTTGCGAATTTTCTGAGGATAACTTTGTTCTCAATCAAGATTTTATTTTGACTGATAAGGGTAAGTTTGAAGGATCTAGTTCTTTAGGTAATTTTATTACGACAGCAGTTTTAGAGGCAGAAAACCTTGATCTGGTTTTTTACCCAAGCGAATACTTGGATGAAGAGACTTTTTTATTTATAAGCCCTAATCCAACTCAATTAGAGGTCGAGAATGTTTTGAATTCCTTTGAAGAGGGTCCAAAGGATGCCCTTTTGATCGGAAGCATGAAAGGTAAGTATATTAAGAAATTTATCCTTGAGAGGTCACGTGAAAAGTACAAAAACCATCTACAGGTTGCTGGCTTAAGTTTTGACTTAGGTTTTGTTGGTGGAGCTTTAGTTGATAGGAGTATTTGGTATTTAAAGACACGAGATAGGCTACAGGATGAAGTCTACTATAACATTGCAATTGCTGATGGATTTTATTGCTGTGATGCTTTTCCGGGTTATCTTTACCGGAATAATTTCAATTTTAACTTTAAGCCAAAAACACATATTGCTTCCGTACGCGCCTCAGTAAAAAAATACTTAGAGTCGACACAAGAATTTCCAGATTTTTACAATCAACGAGTTCGTGTTCGAAATAAAGTAAGAGGAAACGCTGGTTTTAAGAGAATTCACCAAATCCAAGGAACAACTCATATTTCTCCTTTAATTGGTTACAGAGTTCAAACTGAAGGTGTTGTAACAGCAAGAGGAGATCAGGGTTGGTATCCAGATGCTGTTGAATTTTATATTCAAACCAAAGACTCGGATGAAGACCCTAGAACATCGGAAGGGGTAAAAGTAAGAAGCTTTGATTACAACTTAGATATTCGTTTAGGCGATACAATTCAGTTATCAGGGGTTGTGACAGAAGATTTTAGAACAAACGGTATGAGCGAGACGATGTTAGACTCTATTTCTGATGTCAAAGTAGATCGCCCTATTTACCCTGAGGATGTGAATACGCCTGGCAAACAGGTTAAATATAGACAAGCAGAGGTTTATCCAGAACCCGTAATTTTAGGAAGTGAAAATCGTAAAATTCCTACTGAACAGATCTCGAGTTATTATGGCAATGTAAATGATAAAAAGTCTCTTGATTTACATGAAGGTTTGGACTTTTGGGAATCCATTGAAGGTATGAGGGTTCAAGTAAAAGACCTTAAGGTTCGAGGGTTTCGGGGAGGAAGAGAGGAGTTAGCGGATCGAGGGACAAAAGGTTACTTAACTTTATATGTCACAACAGGAGATGAGTATTCGTCAGAGGATGAAACAGATAAGGGTGGTCTTTTACTAAATGATAGTAAAGAAGTAGATGACCACAACCCGGAGATATTTGAAATTTTATCAAATCATTTTTCACGTATTTCACGTGCTGAAGACTTTTATAAAAAGGGTTTTATTCGTGTTGGCGATACAATTGAAGGCGAAGTCTCAGGTGTGATGACCTATTCTAAAAACCTTTTTGGAGGTGGATCTTACAGTATGGTGATGCCAGATTTAGAGACAAAGTTTTCTAAATATGTTGCAGCTACTATAGGAAGAGAATCTGAAATAGATTTTGGTTTAAGAAGTAAATCCAGTTTTGTAACAAAGAACTCAAGTTCAGAAGACAGAGCTTTGACTATGGCAACATTTAATGTGGAAAATTTAGCAGGTTATGATTCTTTTCGCTTAAAACACATAGCTAATGTTGTTAGGAACCATATGTTCTGTCCAGATGTCATTGGTTTTGTAGAAATTCAAGATTATGATGGTCAGGGTTTTACTGGAGATATATCAGGTGAGTTAACTTTAAAAAGACTCATTGAGATGGCAAACTGCGAAACCAATTACGATACTATTAATTTAGATCCTTTTGAAAATGCAGAAGGTGGTCAGCCTGGCGGAAATATTCGAGTGGCCTATCTTTATAACAAAGAGAAGTTAGGCTTTAAATCCAAATTACCGAAGTTAGGTTTTTTGCCTCAAGCTGCAATGAGTGCGAATACTGAAGCAGGTTTGCTATATAATCCAGCTAAAATTGGTCAGTTTGAAGCTTCTTTTGAAAATACAAGAAGAAGCTTGGTTGTAGAGTTTCAATGGAATCAAAAAAATATTTATATGATTTTAAGTCATTTGAAATCAAAAGTAGGAGATACGGATCCTTGGGGAGCGATTCAGCCCTATTTGCCAAAAAGTGACGTTAAGAGAGCTAATATGGCACGTGAAGTCTCTGATTTTATTGTTCAGATAAAGAAGCAGGATAAGAATTCAATCGTTTTTAGTATGGGGGACTTTAACTCTCATCCTAATGAACCTGCATTAAAGTTATTAGAGCAGGCTGGTCTATCAAATTCTATATTTTTAATGGACGAAGATAAAAGGTATACCACAAATCATAATGGGAACTCAGTGGCTTTAGATTATATATTCTTTGATAATGATTTAAAGTCAGATCGGTATAGGGTTCAAGCTGAGAACCTTAATGTGAACTCTAATTACATGGGTAGGATATCGGATCATGACCCTGTTATGTTGAGAGTAGATCTTTTAGAATAGATGTTTAGTTAGATTTTTATCTTCAGCTTGTTTAACTTTTTATATAGGTTGTAATATAAAGATATGGGATTTTTTTTTGAAAATAAGCTTATTATTTTTATCGGACTTGTTTGTTTTTTTCTATTGTTGGAACAGTTTTTTTATTTAAATAAAGTATCTCTAAAAGAAAAAAAGAAAAAATTTATTCATATCTCTCTTTTAGCTATCATCTCAGGTTCTCTAGTTTCTCCTTTTGGTGTTTTATTTTTAGTTTGGTTTTCAGGTGTATGGGAGCAGTCACCTCTAAGGGTTTTAAGCAGTCATAATTACGTGCTTGCTGCAATCATTGGCTGGTTGCTTTTAGAGTTTTCAGTTTATGTGGCCCATCGATGTGCTCATAGTTTTCCACTCTTATGGAAGTTTCATCGTGTTCATCATAGAGACCAAAATTTAGATTGTTTGTCTGCATTAAGGTTTCATCCCATTGAAGTGGGATACTTTTTTTTGTTTAAAGCCGTAGTTGTCGTTCTCGGAGTTCCAGTACCTGCAATACTTATTTTTGAGATGTCCGTTGGTAGTTTTGCTTTGTTTAATCACTCTAATGTTAAGTTACCTCAGAAGCTAGATCGTATTCTAAAATGGGTTTTAATAACACCCAATAGGCATCACTATCATCATCATGCTTTAGATGGAGATACTCAAACTAACTTTGGTTTTTGTTTTTCAATTTGGGATATTATATTTGGTACTTTTAATAAAAAAACAGGAAAACCTGAACTTCACTATGGGGTTTTAGAAAAAGTTGATAGTGGTACTGGTGAAAAAGATTCTGTCAAAACAGTTACAGTGCAAAAGAGCAATATAGAAAAGGACCCTATTCACATTGTGGAATTTTTAAGAATGCCGTTTAAATAGCTTTTCTTATACTGAGAGCCCCACCTGTAGTTGTAAGTGGCTGTCGTGTTTTTTGCTACAACTTTATGACAAGGAACCCACCAAGATATAGGGTTTTGTGCTAGAGCTCTAGCAGTAGCTCTAGAGTAAGATTTATTAAATCCAGATTTAATGGCTAAGTCTTGATATGTGATCTTATGATCTTTTAGGTCACAAAGAGTTGTTAAGATTTTTGCCTCAAACTTTGTAGCATAGAGTTTTATTGAATTAGGAGGAGAGAGTTTTTTTATCGTGAGAGAGAATTTTTGTAAGGATATTTCTTCAGTCCTAGGTTTAAAGGCAGAGAAAATAAGGGAGTCATTTTCATAGAGTTCATAGAAAAGTTCTGTTTGTAAGACTTTTAATTTGAGTTTCTCTAGCGCCATCTTTTGAGGTACATGAATTTTACGATTGCTTTTTAGATTTTGTTCTAAGATTGGGATAACTTGATCAAGTGTTTTGGTCTTAAAGATCCAAAGCAGGTCTTTAGGGCAGGTTTCTTTTGGGGCAATTTCTAGCTTCATAAGGCAAAAAAACACATAGCTTTGTGTATGGCAATACAGCTTTATGTTGAAGTCTTACAAACTAGGGCATAGAATAGAGGGAGAGCATCGTCCCAACAACAGTGAGAGTATACATGTCGATTATGTCCATAATAAACCAGAAGGGTGGAGTTGCTAAGACAACCACGGCCATTAACGTTGCTCATGCTTGGGCTCAAATGGGAAAACGTGTTCTGTTGCTTGATCTAGATCCACAAGCATCTGCTACAAAATCAATTTTTGGAGATAGAGAATTTGACCAAACTAGCTTTGATGTCATTGTTCATAGGACGTCTATTTCTAAAGTTCTAGTAACTTCTGAGGATTTTGGGTTTGATGTTGTTCCAGGTGAAGTTCTTCTAAGTGGTGTTGATATTCAACTAGCTGCTCAATTTGGTAGAGAAAAGTTTTTGAAAAAAAGCATTCAAGCGATTCGTAACAAGTACGATGCTATTATTATAGATTGTTCGCCTACCTTGGGGCTTTTGACTGTAAATGCTTTGATGGCTTCGACTGAGATTTTAATCCCTATTTGTCCTGAGTATTTTTCTCTAAAAGGAATTGAGCTCATTTTAGATACTTTAAAAAATATTCGATCAGGTTTGGGGCATTCTATTGTTCTAAAAGGCATAGTCATTACTAGGTATAAAAACCGTAAGGTTGTAAAAGATGTCATTGCTAGAGTTGAAGAGCAATATGGGCTAAAGGTCTTTTCAGATTATATTCCAGATACAATTGCTGTTGAAGAGGCCCATCATTTGCATATTCCTTTGGCAAAACATGCGCCTTCTTCTAAGGCTTCAAAGGCATATCATGCTCTCGCTAAGGAGCTTCTTCTGTAATGAGTTCTACTGCTATGAACCCTTTGTTTTTTGATTCTACAGTTTCCCATGGAACAAATATTAAAACGCGTTTTGAGTTAACTCATGTCATACTAAGAGATCATGAAGAGCTCGTATTAATCTTAGAGACAGGAAATAAAAAAGAAATTATTAAATTGATGCCAAAAGATAATAAAATTTACTTTGGTAGTATTTGGCTTCCGCATAGGGCTTTTGTTTCTTATCAATATGTGATTCAGAACCAAGATCAAATACTCTTTTACTCTGATAAAAGACGGGCGCAAGCAGTTTATATCCTTTCTGACAAATGGCAGGGAACTGAGAGCGAAGGAGAGTGGTTAGACCAGCCTCCTTATAGTGTAACGTTTCATTCTGACGAAGATGTTGTCAAAAAAACCAAGACAAAGGATGATGTTCTTGGAGAACTCATAAACAAGTGGGATCTCTAAGAGGTTATGCTATTTTGGTTTGCACTTAAGTATGCCATTAAGTTTGTTATTAAAATAATCTCTTGTCGTAAACCTATTACACTAAGGAGTAGATCATGGGTTATAATATTTCAGATATCGAAGGAATTGGTCCTGTATATAAAGAAAAGCTAAAAGAAGTTGGTATTACAACAACTGAAGCTTTGCTTGCAGAGTGTTGTTCTAAGCCGGGTCGTACAGCGATAGCAACTAAGACAGGTTTTCCTGAAACAACAATTTTAACTTGGACAAATATGGCTGACCTTATGAGAATTAAGGGAGTTGCATCTCAGTACTCTGAGTTATTGCAGGCTTCAGGCGTAGATACAGTTAAAGAACTAAGAACTCGTAATGCAGAAAATTTAACGGCTGCGTTAGAAAAAACCAATGCAGAAAAAAAATTAGCACGAGCTACACCTGCATTAGTTGAAGTAACAAAGTGGATCGAGGAAGCTAAAACTTTAGAGCCAGTGATTACTCACTAGAGTCTTACTGACTCATGCTTGGATTTTAAGTTTCTTTTAAAGAATAAAAAAGGCCTGAAGAATACTTCAGGCCTTTTTTTTTATTAAATTACCAATAAATAGATAATCAGGTGATTTAG